>JACPFR010000063.1 GCA_016182905.1 Elusimicrobiota bacterium | reverse complement strand
CGCGCCGGCGCCGGCGCCCGGGGCGGCGCCCTCGGCGGCAGGTCCCGCGCCGGGGCCCGCGGCCTTGTCGCCGGCCTTGAGGTAGACCGCCTCGTTGAACGTGATGTTGAAGACGCCGCGTCCGGCGAGCCAGCCCTTCGGGTCGGCGGCGGCCGGGGAGTCGGGGCGCATCGCGGCCAGCTCGCAGAAGGCGACGAGCTCGTCGGCGCTCAGGCCCGTCTTGAACGACAGGCTCGTGAGCTTGAAGCGCTTGAAGAGGTTGGCGAGCGAGACGGGCAGCTGCGACAGGCTGCCGACGACGCGGCCGTTGAGGATGAGCTTGTCCTGGTCGATGCCGACGGCGAGCTCGCCGTTCGAGGAGAGCGAGAGCGCCGCCGCCAGGTTCTCGTGCGCGGACGCGATGGTCGCGATCACGGCGGGATGGCCGACCTTGTACAGCGCCATCTGGCCCAGCGCCTTGCCGATCGCCTTGAGCGCCTCGAGCGTCTGCTTCTCGAGGTTCGCGCCGGCTCCCGGCGCGGGCGGCGGCGGGGTCTCGGCCATCAGAGCCTCTCGATCCTGCCTTCGAGGCCCGCGAGCGCGTTGCGCGCGTCGAAGACGCGGCGGGCCAGGCGGACGACGCGAGGATAATCGACGCCGGGGTGCGCGGTCAATATCAGCACGCAGTCGGCCTCGCGGACCGCCTCGTCCGTCAGGCGGCGGCTGGACCAGGAGCGCCCGCCGACCGAGACGCGCGGCACGAACGGGTCGTGGTAGGAGATGAGGGCCCCGTCCTCGGCCAGCAGGTGCATGATGTCGAGGGAGGGCGAGTCGCGGAAGTCACCGACGCCGGGCTTGTACGCGACCCCGAGCACGAGGATCTTGGCGCGCTTGACCGATTTGGCGTCCTCGTTGAGCAGCCGGGCCACCCGGCGGACGGCGTACCGCGGCATCTGGCCGTTGACCGTGGACGCGAGCTCGATGAAGCGCGGCTCGAAATTGAGGGACTTCATCTTCCAGGCCAGCAGCTGCGGGTCCTTGGGGATGCAGTGGCCGCCGATGCCGGGGCCGGGCCAGAAGGGCATGAAGCCGAACGGCTTAGTCGCGGCGGCGGCGACGACCTCCCAGACGTTGAGGCCGAGGCGGTCGCAGATCTGCGCGAGCTCGTTGACCAGCGCGATGTTGACCGAGCGGAAGGTGTTCTCCAGGAGCTTGACCAGCTCCGCCGCGGTCGCGCTCGACACGGGCACGACCTTCGAGATCACCGACGAGTACAGCGCCACGGCGAGGCGCGTCGAGCGGGCGTCGATGCCGCCGACGACCTTGGGGGTGTTCTCGATGTGCCACTTCTCGTTTCCCGGGTCCACGCGCTCGGGCGAGAAAGCGAGCCAGAAATCCTTGCCGGCCTTGAGGCCCGACTTCTCCAGCTCCGGAAGCACCGCCTCCCGCGTCGTGCCGGGGTAGGTGGTGCTCTCGAGGACGATCAAGGTCCCGCGCTTGAGGCGCTTGGCCACGGTGCCGCAGGCCGCGACGATGTTGGAGATGTCGGGCTCCTTCGTCTTGCGCAGGGGCGTCTGCACGCAGATAAGGACCGCGTCGAGCTTCGCGATGCCGGCCCCGGTGTCGTCGATCGTCAGCGCGCCCGAGCGGACGAGGGCGGCGAGCTCCTTCGACGGGACGTCCTCGATGTAGGAGCGCCCACTATTAAGGGTAGACGCGCGACGCGCGTCGACCTCGATGCCGGTGACCTTGAAGCCGCGGCGGGCGAAGGCGACGGCCAGCGGAAGGCCGACGTAGCCCAGGCCGATGACGCCCACGCGGGCGGTTTTCTCGCGGATTTTCCGATCGAGGCTCACGGCGAGAGTATAGAGGATGGGGCAGGACTTGTCCATCCCCGCTATTTATGAAAGAATGCGTCCCTCCCTATGAAGAGCCATGATGTCTGCGTCGTAGGCGCCGGCTACGTCGGCCTGGTCACCGGTTCCTGCCTGGCCGAGATCGGCCACCGCGTGGTCTGCGTCGACTCCGACCCGCGCAAGCTCAAGTCCCTGAAGGCCGGGAAGGTCCCGATCCACGAGCCCGGCCTCGACGAGGTGTTCAAGCGCGTCGTGAAGTCCGGCCATTTGACCTTCGCGGCCTCTGTGGAGGAAGGCCTCCTGTATAAGGGACGCCGCGCTTCCGTTGTTTTTATAGCCGTGGGAACCCCTCCCCGCGCCGACGGCTCCGCCGACCTCTCCGCCGTGGAGCACGTGGCCGAGACGGTCGCCAAGCACATGACCGGCTACACCGTGATCGTGGACAAATCCACGGTCCCGGTCGAGACCGGAGACTGGGTCTCGAAGACGATCCAGCGCTTCAACAAGAAGGGCACCCCCTACGACGTCGTGTCGAACCCCGAGTTCCTGAGCGAAGGGTCCGCGGTCAAGGATTTCATGAAGCCCGACCGGGTGGTGCTCGGCGTGTCCTCCAAGCGCGCCGAGACCTTGATGCGCGAGATCTATGCGCCATTAAAGGCAACGATACTCGTCACCGACCTCAAGAGCGCGGAGCTGATCAAGCACGCGTCGAACTCCTTCCTCGCGACCAAGATCTCCTACATCAACGCGGTCTCCGCCCTGTGCGAGAAGGTCGGCGCGGACGTGAAGATGGTCGCCCAGGGCATGGGGCTCGACCGCCGCATCGGCCCGATGTTCCTCAACGCGGGCATCGGCTTCGGCGGCTTCTGCTTCCCGAAGGACCTCGAGGCCTTCTACTGGATCAGCAAGCAGAAGGGCTACGACTTCAAGCTCCTCAAAGCCGTCCAGGAGATCAACGCGCTCCAGCTCTCCTGGGTATCCCGAAAGATCGAGGAGAAGCTCTGGAACCTCGAGGGCAAGACCGTCGCGGTCCTCGGCCTCGCGTTCAAGCCCAATACCGACGACATGCGCTACGCCCCCTCGCTCGAGGTCGTCGCCGGCCTGCGCGCCCGCGGCGTCAAGGTCCGCGCCTTCGACCCCGTCGCGATGGAGCGCGCCAAGGTCCTCCCCGAGTTCAAGGGGGTGCACTTCGCCAAGGACGAGTACGACGCGATCAAGGGCTGCGACGCCCTGGCGATCGTGACCGAATGGCCGCGCTTCAAGGACCTGGACCTCGCCCGCGCCAAGAAGCTGATGCGTACCGCCGTGCTCCTCGACGGGCGAAACCTCTTCGACCCGGAGAAGGCGCGCGCGCTGGGCTTCGACTACGCCGGCGTGGGCCGCCCGTGATCGAGCGCGTCCTCATCACCGGCGGCGCCGGCTTCCTCGGCAGCCACCTCTGCGACAACTTCCTCGCCAAGGGCGCGAAGGTCATCGCGGTGGACAACCTGATCACCGGCAGCATGGCGAACATCGAGCACCTGATCAAGAACCCGCGCTTCAGCTTCATCAAGCTCGACGTGACGAACTACCTGCACGTCCCCGGCCCTCTCGACCTGGTCATGCACTTCGCCAGCCCCGCCTCCCCGATCGACTACGCCCGCTGGCCGATCCCGACCCTCAAGGTCGGCGCGCTCGGCACGCACAAGGCCCTGGGCCTCGCCAAGGACAAGAAGGCGATCTTCGCGCTCGCGTCCACGTCCGAGGTGTACGGCGACCCCGAGGTGAACCCCCAGCCCGAGACCTATTGGGGCAACGTCAACCCGATCGGCCCCCGCGGAGTCTACGACGAGGCCAAGCGCTACGCCGAGGCCCTGACGATGGCCTACCATCGCTCCCACGGCGTGCCCGTGCGCATCGTGCGCATCTTCAACACCTACGGCCCGCGCATGCGCACCGAGGACGGCCGCGCCGTCCCCAACTTCATCACCCAGGCGCTCAAGGGCAAGCCGATCACCGTGTACGGCGACGGCTCCCAGACCCGCAGCCTGACCTTCGTCACCGACCTCGTCGACGGCATCGACCGCCTCGTCCGCTCCAAGGAGACGGGCCCGATCAACATCGGGAACCCCGTCGAGATGACTTTGCTCGAGATCGCCGAGACGATCAAGCGCCTGACGAAGTCCAGATCGAAGATCGTCTTCAAGAAGCTGCCGATCGACGACCCCAAGGTCCGCCGGCCCGACATCACCCTCGCGCGCAAGAAGCTCAAGTGGGAGCCGAAGGTCCCCCTCGAGGAGGGCCTCAAGCGCACCATCGCCTACTTCCGCACCGTCCTCTGACCGAGCCATATGGCGAGGAAATGCCGCTTCCACACGCCGTTGGAGGGCGGCTGAACCCAGTCCTGACCGTCGTCCTCCCTTGCCACAACGAAGCCGGCAACATCGCCCGGTACGACCGTGATCTGTTCCCCGCCCTCGACGCGCTGGGCGCCGCCTACGAGGTGGTGATCGTCGACGACGGATCCCTTGATGACACGTCCTCGAAGGCGGCCGAGCTTCTGATGACGCGCAAGGACGTCCGTCTCGTGAAGCTCGCCCCCAACCGCGGCATGGGCGGCGCCATCCGCGCCGGGATGTCCGAGGCGCGCGGCGAGTGGATCGCCACGCTCGACGCCGACCTCACCTTCCCGCCCGCCGCGCTCAAGGACATGCTGGCAGCGGGGATCGCCGCGAAGGCCGACCTCGTCTCCGGCTCGCCCTACCTGCGCCCCGGCGACATGGCCGGGGTGTCCTGGGTGCGGGCGCTGCCGAGCCTGATGATCAACGCCCTGTACCGCGGCCTGTTCGGCATGCGCCTGACGGCCTACACCCCCGTCCTGCGGCTCTACCGGACCGCCTTTATAAGGGACCTCGACATCGTCTCGAACGGCTTCGAGATCAACGCCGAGATCGCCGCCCGCGCGATGATCGACCGGCGCGTCGTCGCCGAGGTCCCGGCGCCGCTGCGAGCCCGGACCGCCGGCGTCTCCAAGCTCCAGCGCGGCCGCGAGCTCCGCCGCCACCTGTCGCTGATCCTGCGCCTGCTCTCCGGCCGCTGACCCCGCCGCCTGCTGGCCTTAGGCCGCGCAACTTTGTAGCCTAGCCCCCCTATGTCCGAACTCGGAACGCCGCAGCGCCCCCTCGCCGTCGCCGTCGTCGGAGCCGGCCCCTCCGGCTTCTACGCCGCCGAGGCCCTGCTCAAGGCCCCCGGGCTGACCGTGCGCGTGGACCTGTTCGACCGCCTGCCGACCCCGTACGGACTCGTGCGCGGCGGCGTCGCCCCCGATCACCAGAAGATCAAGTCCGTGGCCGCCGTCTACGAACGCACGGCCCAGGACCCGCGCGTGCGCTTCTTCGGCGGGGTCAAGCTCGGCCGGGACATCTCCGCCGCGGAGCTGGCCGCCCGCCACGACGCCGTGATCTACGCCGTCGGCTGCGAGAGCGACCGCCACATGGGCGTACCCGGCGAGGAGCTCGCGGGCTCGCACTCCGCCACCGAGTTCGTCGGCTGGTACAACGGCCATCCCGACCATCGCGACCGGAGCTTCGACCTGGGCACGGACGCCGTCGCCATCGTCGGCGTCGGCAACGTCGCGATGGACGTCGCGCGCCTGCTCGCCTGCGACGCCGAGGGGCTGGCCAAGACCGACATCGCGGCCTACGCCCTCGACGCCCTGCGCAAGAGCCGCGTCAAGACCGTCTGGCTGCTCGGCCGCCGCGGCCCGGCCGAGGCCGCCTACTCGCTGGCCGAGATCGAGGAGATCGGCGGCCTCAGCGCCTCCGATCTCGTCGTGGACGGCGCCGAGGCGGCGATCGACCCGGCGTCGATCAAGGATCCGGCGGCGAAGAAGAAGACGGAGTACGTGCAGGCGCAGGCGAAGAAGGGCCACGGCTTCAAGGAGCGCAAGGTGCGCCTTCGCTTCCTCGTCTCGCCGGTCGAGCTGACGGGCGAGAACGGCCGCGTGAACGCGCTGCGCCTCGAGAAGAACGAGCTCGTCGACGACGGGAAAGGCGGCGTCAAGGCGGTCGGCACCGGGACCTTCGAGACGATCAAGGTCGGCCTCGTGCTCCGCTCGGTCGGCTACCGCGGCATCCCGATCCCGGGCGTCCCCTTCGACGAGAGATCGGGCCACATCCCGCACGCCGACGGCCGCGTCGTCCCCGAGACCGGCAAGCCCGCTTTGCCCGGCCAGTACGTGGTCGGTTGGGCCAAGCGCGGCCCCTCGGGGCTGATCGGCACCAACCGCGCGGACTCCGTCGCGACGGTGCACTCCCTGCTCGCCGACGTCAAGGCGGGAGCCGTCCCGGCCGCCGCCGACGCCTCGCTCGAGGCCACTTTGCGCCTGCTCGCCGACAAGAAGGTCCGCGCGCTGAGCTTCGTCGACTGGCAGATGCTCGACGCCTTGGAAAAAGCCAACGGCACCAAGGCCGGAAAGATCCGCGAGAAGTTCACCAGCGTCGAATCGATGTTCGCCGCCGTTGCCCCGAAATAGACTAGGTCCGGGCCGCCGGTCGTGCTAGACTCTGCCCAGAGCCGTCTATCGCGGAGACTCAAGACCCCGCGCTAAAACAAGCCCAAAAGGCTTATTTTAATTACTCCCTGTGGGATGTTCATTCTTCTCAGGGGTATTGATAGATTTGGGCTCACGATGGAGCCCATCTACGCCGCCGTGGGAAGAGGGATTCGCGACCGCAGGCTCGAGCTCGGAATGACGCTCGAGGACCTGGCGGAAGGCTCGTCGCGCCATCCCGCCTTCATCGGGATGATCGAGCGCGGCCACAAGAAGGCCAGCCTCGCGACTTTGTCGGCGATCGCCGCCGCCCTCGACGTCGACATGGCCCATCTGTTCAAGAGCGGGCGCCCGACGGAAAAAGGGACCATTTCCCGGAAGATCGACCTGCTTTTGCGCGCCCGCACCGAGCCCGAGCGCCAGCTTCTCTTTTCGACCCTCCGCCATCTGGCCGCCGAGCTCAAAGACCTGCGGACCAACGGGAGCTGACCACGTGGACGCGCCGGTCGTTCTGTTCGCCGACGACAACACCCCGATCCGCGGCCTCATGGTCCGAGCATTCGCCCAGGCCGGGATCATCAAGGTGGTGGCGGCCGCGGACGGCGTCGAGGCCCTCGCCGCCTTCGAAGCCGACGGAGCCGGCGAGATCGGGCTGCTCATCACCGACCTGATGATGCCGCGGCTCGACGGCGCCGGCCTGATCGCCAAGGCGCGCGCCGCGCGCCCCGCGCTCAAGATCATCCTGATCTCGACCGATCCCTTGCCGCTCGAGCTGCGGGACGGCGGGATATCGTATATGCAGAAGCCGTTCCTCCCGTCCGAGCTGGTCGCGAAGGCGCTCGAGCTGCTCGGCTAGGTCCTCAAGAAGGGACGGGCGCCTATATGCGGTCCAGGATTTTTCCCTTTTCCTCTTTATTGACCGCGTACTTGATGTCCGTCATCGGCGGGAATCCCTTATCCTGGCCGGCGTTGATGTCGGAGATGAAGAGACGGGTGACGCGGCAGGCGTCGCGGGCGGCGGAATCCTTCGCGCCTGCCTTCTCGTCGCAGATACCCTTGTCCGCGGGCGACAGCGCGCGGGCGAGAAGAGCGTTCTGGTAAACGACGTCGGGATGCTCTTGGGCGGCCGCGGGCAGCGCGGCGCCGAGCGTCAGGGCGAGAGCGAGCAAGGCGATCGTGGATCTCATGGATTAATCCCTTCCACACCGGACCTTTTTCCAGTGTAAACTCCCGCCCGGGCGTTGTCAAGGGCCCTCATTGACAATGCCGCGAAGGCCGACTACACTGAGGAACAGCCATGATTCTTCATATCGGCCTGATGGCGATCGCCTTGGCCGGCGCGACGCCTTCCGCCGGCCAGGACGAGACGACGACCGCCGAGGAGCAGGCGCAGTTCGATCTGCTGATGAAACGCCGCAGGGAGCGGCTGGGAATCCCTCCGGCCGCCGCCGGCATCGTCGTGACTCCCGTTCCCGGTTCCCCCGTTCCCGCGACGAGCGCGCCGCAGCCGTCCTTCGCGGAGAGGGAACGCGAGCGCGCGACGGAGTTCAACAAGCAGTTCGGGGACGGGGCTTACGAGGGAATAACCGGATTCTCGGATCGCTGCAAGTACGCCGACGGCTGCAACAAGCTGGCGACGGCGGACCTCATCAAGGGCGCCTATCAATTCGTCGACCTGCAGAAGGACGTCGAGAAGAAGACCCTCGCCCCCGACTCCGACGACTACCGCAGCCGCCACTCGGAGATCAAGAGCGGGCTGCGCACGACCATGGAGGGGTTCCGCCCGCGGCCCGGAGGCCGCAGCGCCTACGAAAGGGACTTCATCAAGTTCTCCGATCCGATCGTCAAAAAAATATTCTCTCCCGCGGAGCTCCTGCGATACGCGGAGCGCAACGCCGCCGCCTCCGATTCCGCCGCTTTCTACACCTATCTCGGGCAGGCCCTGAACGGCGCCGGCCCGCCCGGCAAGGCGCGGGCGGCCTTCGACGCGGCTTTGGAGCGGGATCCCAGCAGCGACGCCGCCCTGAGCGGCAGAGCCGAGGCGAGACTCCGCCAAGGCGACTATTCGGGCGCCGTCCGGGACGCGGTCGCCGCCCTGAAGATCAATCCTCGCAACGATCGGGCTTACGCCACGCTCAAATTCTCGGAAGGCCGCGTGCCGGGGGCGGCCGCGGAGTGGACGCCGCCCGGAGGCCCGTCCGTCGTCGATGCCGGCGCCGCGCCGGGAGGACCCGCGTCCATGGGCGGCTCGCCAGCGGCCGCGTATGGACTCGCGGGCGGGACCGCGCCCTTCGATTCCTTGCGCCGCTCCGACGGCCTCGTCGCCGACGCCCGGCGCAGCATGGGCCTGGGCGACGCCGACGCGGCGGTCCGGCTCCTGAGCAAGGCGGTCGAGCTCAATCCGAGCAACGCGGAGGCCATGGGGCTGGCGGCCATGGCCCACATCCGCCTCAAGAATTATCCCGAGGCGCTGGCGGCGGCGGAGGCGGGACTCAAGCTCGCCCCCGACAACGGCCTCTTGCTCGACGCCAAAGCCAACGCGCTGAACTACATGAAGGATTACCGGGGGGCGCTCGCCGCGGCCGATCTCGCCGTCGCGGCCGATCCGGGCGACGCCATGGCTCACTACAACCGCGCGTGGGCCCTCGGCGGCCTGAAAGATCGCGAGGGGGCGCTCGCCTCCTTGCGCGCCGCCGCGAGATTGAACCCCCAGTTCGCCCCCGCGCTCGATTCCGCGCTCAGCCTGCCTTTGGAGAGCGACATCATCTTCATGTTCCCGGGAGAGAAGGCGGACTCGCAGCCCGTCCCGGCGGCCGAGCCCTCGCGCTCGGGACCGCCCCCGCTGCTGATGCTCGCCGGCCTGGCAGCCGCGGTCGCGACGATGCTGATGCTGGGCGCCCGCTTGAAACGGAAGCCGGCGCCCCCGCCGCTGTCCGCCTTCCGAAAAACTCCGGAACTCTTGGACGGGAAATTCGAAATGGGCCGTGAGATCGGCGCGGGGGGCATGGGCGTGGTTTACCTGGGCCGCGACCGCTCCCTGGACCGCGTCGTGGCCATCAAGCGGATGCGCGAGGAGATCCGGTGGGATTCGCGGGAGCGCGCGCGCTTCATCGCCGAGGCGAAGCTGGTGGCGAGGCTCCGGCACCCCCACATCGTCGAGATCCACACCATCGTCGAGCAGGACGGGGAGGTTTACCTGATTTTCGAGCACATCGCGGGACGGACCCTCCACGAAGTCATCGAGCGGGATAAAAAGCTCCCCTTCGAGAAAGCTCGGGACCTTTTCCGCGGGGTGGCGTCGGCCCTGGACTACGCTCAGGGGCACGGCGTGATCCATCGCGACCTGAAGCCCGCGAATCTCATGGTGGACGGCGAGGGGCGGGTGAGGGTCATGGATTTCGGCATCGCGCGCCTGACGGAGGAGGCGCTGAGCCGCCATTCCAAGACGAATTCGGCGGTGGGCACTCCGCAGTACATGGCGCCGGAGCAGGAGCAAGGCGTGGCGCGCAAGGAGTCCGACGTCTACGCGATGGCGCTGTGCCTTTACGAGCTCCTCACCGGACGGCGGCCGTTCGCCGGAATGGGAGCGGGACTGCTGATGAACAAGCTCAAGCAGGCCTACGAGCCGCCGTCCAAGCTCGACGCGCGCTTGCCCCCCGGCCTCGACGATATTTTCCGGAAAGCGCTCGACCCGGACCCGGACAAGCGCTACACGACCGCCGGGAACCTGCTGCGCGCCCTCGAGGGCCTCGAGACGCCCCGCCGGTAGGCCCTCCGGTCCGGACGGTAGGCCTAAGGGCTCTTATCCCGTCCGGCCGTCCCGCCTTATAATGGAAGGGATGAAAAGGCTGTTGGTCGCCCTCCTGCTCGTTCCGGTCCCTTCCTTCGCCCAGGTGCGGGGCAACGCCGTCTCCGTCGTTCCCCGGATCCATCTTGGAAACACCGGCGCTTCATCCCTATCGGCGCCGTCGATCGGCGATGTTCCTTCGCCCCTGAATGCCTCGCTGCCGTCGCCTTCCGCGCTGAGCGCCGTCACTCCCGCTCCCTCCGTCGTTCCCGCCGTGTCGGCCGCCGTTGCGATCGCCGCTCAACCCGTCCCCGCCGCCCTGACCGCTCTCAAGACCGCCGTCCCCGCGACGCCGGACAAGCCCTCCGCGCCCGCCGCCGCGGCGCCGGCGCCCGTTTCCGCCGAACATCAGAAGGGCGCCTCCGACGCGATGTTCGACGGCGCGCTCAAGGTCCTCATCGCCGGCTCCGAGGCGGTGCCCTTCATCAAGACCGGCGGCCTCGCCGACGTCGTCGACGCCCTGTCCCGCGGCCTCGCCGCGCGCGGCCATGACGTGACCATGGTCCTGCCCAAGTACCGCGATCTCAAGACGGCCGGCGTCGAGCTGCGGAAGGCGGGCGCGGTGTCGGTGCCGATCGGCGGCCGCGTCGAGACGGCGAACGTCCTCGTCGGCCGGCGCGACGGAGTGCGCGTCGTCCTGCTCGAGCATCCCGAGTTCTACGAGCGCGAAGGCGGGCCGTACGCCGCCAAGCACGCGGCGCTCGGCCTCTCGGCCTACGACGCGGCCGGCGTCGACGACGCCGACGAGCGCTTCGGCTTCTACGCGCGCGCGGCGCTCGAGGTGATGAAGTCCCTCGACATCAAGCCCGACGTCATCTCCGCGCACGACTGGCACGCGGCCCTGATCCCCGCCTTCCTGAGGACCGTCTATGCGAACGACGCGTTCTTCGCGGGCACGAAGACCACTTTGACCATCCACAACATCGCCTTCCAGGGCGCCTTCGCGCTCGCGACGGCGGGCAAGCTCGGCTTCGACGACGCGGCCCTCGAGCACCACGGCGGCGCCAACTATCTCAAGGCCGGCATCGTGAACGCCGACGCGGTGACCACCGTCAGCCCCACTTACGCGAAGGAGATCCTCGAGAACATCCTGTTCGGCATGGGCCTCGAAGGCCCCCTGCGCGCCCGCCCCGACGGCGTGCACGGCATCATCAACGGCATCGACCCCGTGCTGTACGACCCCGCGACCGACCCCGACGTCGCCCACCACTACGACATCGACGGCGTCGCCGAGGGCAAGGCCGCGAACAAGGCCGCGATCCAGACGAACCTCGGGCTCGACGTCGAACCCGGCTCCCCGCTCTTCCTCGTCGCCTCGCGCCTGGCGCATCAGAAGGGCATCGACATGATCTTCGACTCCGCGCGCGACGTCGTGCGCCTCGGCGGCCAGCTCCTGATCATGGGCGCCGGCGACGCCCAGACCGAGGCCCTGCGCGCCGCGCTCGTGCTCGCGTTCCCCGGGAAGGTCGCGTCGTACCCGTTCGACGAGAAGTTCGTGCGCATGGGCTTCGCCGCGGCCGACTTCCTGCTCATGCCCTCGCGTTTCGAGCCCTGCGGCCTGTCGCAGCTCATCGCCCAGCGCTACGGCGCCCTGCCGATCGTCACGATGGTCGGCGGCCTGGCCGACACCGTCCGGGACCTGCGCGACGACCCGATCCACGGGGACGGCCTGATCATCCGCGCCGTCGCCTCGATCTCCCTGTCGCGCGCGATCGCCGACGCCGTCTCCGGCTATCATCATCCGCGGGCCTTTCCGCTGGCGCGCCGCGCCGCGATGAGCAAGGACTCGTCCTGGGAAGTCTCCCTCGACGTGTACGAGGCGCTGTTCCGGCGCCTGTTGCGGGCCGAAAGTCCCGAAAAGCGCTAGGCCTTCTCCCGGGCCTCCGCGGCCCCCTTGCACCGTCTCTTCACGGCCGCAAGCCGCTATCCTCCCTGTATGAAGCGGCTGCTGTCGTCGATCCTGGCGCTCGCGCTCGGCCTGGGCTCCGTCCCCGCCCAGGCCCAGACCGCGCTCGGCCGGGCCTCGCTGCCGGCCCCCGCGGCGCCCGTCCCGGTCCCCGCGGGCCTCGTCGCGCCCGCCGCCGGCCTCCTCGCGCCCGCGCTCGGCGCCTCGCTGACGCCGGCCGCCTTCGCGTCCCTCGGCCCGTCTCCGGTCCCGTCGGCCGCGGCCCCGCTCCCGGCCCGGCCCGTCTCGGCCGTCCCCACGCTCCCCGCGCTCGCGCCGGCGCGGACCGCGACGCCGCTCGAGACCCTGCGCTCCGCCGCCTCGCCCGAGATCGCGCCCGGGACCGGCGCGATCTTCGACGGCTCGGTCACGCGCTCGGCCGCGGCCTCCGTCGAGCCGCCCGTCCAGCCCGAGGCCGCCGCGCAGCCCCGCCGCACTTTGCTGCAGCGGTACAAGGCCGGACGGAACAAGAACCCCCTTCAGAACGCCTTCGGCAAGGCGATGTTCCTCACGACGACGGCGGCCGTCGCCGTCCCCGTGCTGTGGGGCGCGGCGCCGGCGCTGAAGCTCGCCTACGCCGCCGTCGCCGCCGACGCGCTCATGCTCGCGGTCGTCCTTCCCGTCGCCCTCGTCCTCGCCGTCTGGCGCAAGCTGAAGCGGGCGCCGCAGACCGCCGCCAAGCCCCCGCCCAGCCGCCGCGCCAAGCTCGCCGTCGTCGCCCTCGGCGTCGTCCTCGGCCTCGGCGCCGCCGTCGTCCCCTATCAGGCGACCGGCCCCGTCGTGGAGCGCGTCAAGGCCTACACCGAAAGGCACGATCCCGCCGCGAAGCAGACCCGGGCGCGCTGGATCTCGGGCGGCGCCGTCGAGGACGAGGTCTTCAAGGTCCTCGCCCCCAATCCCGTCGGCCGCGAGGTCCTGGACAAGCTGCGCGACCGCGGCGGCGTCCTGCGCCTGCCCCCGTTCTTCATCTCCCGCCAGGACGATTCCTACGGCCAGCACGAGAATCTCTTCGACGGGGTCTATCTCAACGAGGGCGAGGTCACCGGCCGGGGCTGGACCGTCGAGCAGTTCCTCAAGGACCCCGCGCTTCAGCGGCAGTTGATCCGGGAGATGAGCTCCACCGTCCTGCACGAGCTCACCCACGCCGTCCAGGGACGCCGGCCGCCGTGGACGCCCGGCTACTTCAAGCTCACCTTCGAGGCCGAGCAGGAGGCCTTCTTCCAGGAGATGCTGTTCCGCTTGGCCGAGCTCGAGCGCGACCCCGCCGCGCGCAACAACGGCCACGACCAGTGGATGGTCCCCGACGCCGCCGCGGACCTCGACGGCTTCCTCAAGTCCGTCGCCGCGATGTACGAGAAGAACGTTTCCGTCCCGAACCCCTACTTCGACGCCTTCCTCGCCGAGCAGCGCGCGCGCTGGCCCGCCTTCCGCGTGCACATCTATCAGGTGCTCGCGGCTCGCGCTCACACCCCCGCATCGGCTAAAATGTACATGGACAAGGCGAAGGCCGCGGCCAAGGAAGCGGGGCTCCCCGAGCCCGCCCCCCTCGCCGCCTCTCGCTGAGCCGATAACGCCATGTTTTTTCCCCTCATCTACTGGGTCGTCATCCCGCTGTTCTTCGCCTGGCTCGTCGTGCGCTGGCTGAAGAAGGTCAGCCCGCTCGTCGTCCCGCCGGAGGTCGCCGCGCTGTACGCCGAGCGCCCCATCGAGCCGAAGTGGTTCCGCGCCGCCCGCCGCGACCACGGCGGCCTTCTGCGCTGGCTCGGCGACTTCGAGAAGCAGCCCGAGGCCGTGGAGGCCGCGTACGCCGGGAAGGAAGCCGCCGTCGCCGCGGGCGAGAAGGCGTCCTTCCTCGTCTTCAACGACAAGGCCGAGCTCCTCGAACAGGTCGATTCGTAAGCCGCCCCATGCCCGCCCAGCCCCTGCGCGTCATCGGCAAGCTGCGTTCCTGCTTCCGAGAGAAGTTCGGCACGCCGCGGCAGCCGCTCCTCGTGCCCGGCGCGACCGCGACCTTGACCATCGCGCGCGAGTTCCTCCCCGAGCACTCCCTCGCCGGCCTCGAGCGGTTCAGCCACGTCTGGCTGATCTCCTACTTCCACCTCAACACGAACAAGACGGTGCGGCCGAAGATCCATCCGCCGCGCCTGAAGGGCGAGAGCGTCGGGCTGTTCGCGTCGAGGTCGCCGCACCGGCCGAGCCCGATCGGGCTGTCGCTGGCGCGGCTCGTGCGGATCGAGGGCGCGACTTTGCATCTCGCGGGGATAGACCTCGTGGACGGGACGCCGATACTCGACGTCAAGCCGTACATCCCGGAGTGGGACTCGGTGCCGCACGCGTCGCCGGGCTGGGTGAAAGACGCCCCGTTCCCGGTGTTGAGGGTTGAAATGTCCGCCGCCGCGAAGAACGACATCAAGGCGGCGGAGAAACGGCTTAACGTCAACGGATTGAGTGCTGTTCTGACGGACATACTGAGTCAAGACTTGAGGAACCCCCGCGACAAAGCGCAAACGAAGGAGGGGTTGGAGCTTGGGTTTTTCCTTCACGATTTCGACTGCCATTTTTCCGTTCAAAACGGCGTCGCCACCGTCCTGCGGCTGGTGACCGGCACGAAGATGCACAAGAAGGAACGGCGCGTCTCCCCCGCCAAGGTCAAGCTGGCGTGACGAGCCGCGAAGCTTGGCGCGGCAACGTGCGCCGCATGTACCTGTGGCGCTCCCTGACGCACATGCACTTCTTCGCCGGGGTGCTCGTGCCCTTCTTCACCGACTGGGGCGGGCTGACCTTGCCGCAGATGCTCCTGCTCCAGGCCTGGTTCTTCCTCTGGATCTTCCTGCTCGAGGTGCCGACCGGCGCCGTCGCCGACAAGTTCGGCCGCAAGACCTCGGTCGTCTGCGCGAGCGCCTGCCTGCTGATCGCGACGGCGATCTACGCCACGGGCAAGGGCCTGCCGCGCTACCTCCTCGCCGAGTTCATCTGGGCCGCGTCGGCCGCGCTCGCCTCCGGCGCGGACGAGGCCATGGTCTATGACAGCCTCAAGGCCGCGGGCGACGAGGGCTCCTCGAAGCGGGCGCTCTCGCTGCTCTCGTCGTTCGATATCGGCGCGATCGCCTTCGCCGCGCCGCTCGGCGGCCTGATGGCCGCGCGCTGGGGCCTGCAATCCCCGCTGCTCGCGATGCTCATCCCCTTCTCCCTCGCCCTGTTCGTGTCCCTCTCCTTTCAAGAGCCCCCCACGGGAGAAGAAGGCGCCAAGCCCGGCTACCGCGAGGTCCTGACGCGCGGCGTGCGCTACTTCGCCTCGCACAAGCCCCTGCGCGCCCTGGCGTTCGACTCGATCACGATCTCGATGCTGTCCTTCATGACGATCTGGCTGTTCCAGCCGCGCCTCAAGGAGCTCGGCGTCGGGGTCGGCGTCTACGGCTTCGTCACCGCGGCTCTGACCTTGTCCCAGATCGCCGTCATGAGCGGCCACGAACGGCTCGAGAGCCTATTCGGCGGGACGCGCCGCTACCTGGCCTGGAGCGCGGTCATCCCGGGGCTCGCGTTCCTCGCCTTGCCCTTCGCGACGAACCCGTGGGCCGCGTGCGCGCTGTTCGTCCTGATCCCCGCCTTCGGCATGTCGCGCTCGGTGCTCATCTCGAACTACATGAACAAGCACATCGGAAGCGCCCAGCGCGCGACGGTCCTGTCCACCGTGGGCATGGGCCGCCAGCTCATGGGCATCCTCGTGCTGCCCGTCGTCGGGCTGCTCACGAAGATCTCCCTTCCCTGGACCTTCGCGGCGCTGGGCGCCGCGATCCTCGCCTGCGCCTGGGCCTCCTCGGTCGAGGAAGAGCACCTCAAGGTCTAGGCCGGGCTCGCACCGGCGCGAGTCCGGCCTGAACTGTTTCCGGAAACAGTCGGCCGCGCTTAAGGGCGGACCTTCAGGATCATCCCGTCCGAGTGGGCCGTCATCTCGGGCGCGTACATCGACTGGAGCACGGCCGCGCCGATGCGGTAGGTCCCCGGCGTCGTCGGGCGGACGCGGTAGGCGAGCTTGTACTCGCCGTGCGGCAGCCAGTCGATGAAGAAGTTCGTCAAGGAGTCGCGCGGCTCCTCGTAGCGAGAGAGCAGGTCCCACTTCCAGCCCGAGCGCAGCTCCTCGCCCTCGAACCCGGCGCCGCGCGGGTCCTTGAGGTGGACGTACTCGAACTGCGAGCGCGTCTTGACCGTCAGGCGCACCTCGATCTGGTCGCCGACGGCGACGGCGTCGCCGGAGGACAGCGGCGCGAGCTTGTAGCCGTCTCCGCTCTTGTCTCGGCGGAAGCAGGTCCGCTCCACCTCCATCATCCCCGGGCCCGAGGCCTTCGGCGGCTTGTCGGTGCTGTAGATCCAGGTCAACGAGGCGAAGCCGAAGCCGGGGCCGGTCTTGTCGATGACGGCCTTGCCGTGCGTCTCATTGACCTCGGCCCCCGAGCGGCTCCAGCGCAGGGGCTGGGACAGCCAGTCGAACGGCTGTACCTGGGCCGACTCGACTTCATTTCCCCACTGGATCTTGTAGCCGTCGCCCTTGTCGAGCGCGCCGCGCGACTTCAGCACGTCGAGCAAGGAGTAGATCGCCGCGGCCGAGGCCTTGGTGGACTTCCACTCGTTTCCCTTGCGGTTGAAGAGCAGCCACTGCACCATCCCCGGGATGCGCGGGTCCTTGGGCTTCATCGTCAGCAAGGTGCGCAGGAAGAAGGCGTGCTTCTCGACCGTGTCGTTGTACCACAGCCAGGAGATCTTCTCCGGCGCCCAATAGGTCCCGGCGATGGGATCCGTGCGCACGCCGTCGAGGGCGCGGGCGAGGTAGAGGTCCGCCTTCGCCTTCTCGCCGAGGCGCCAGTACACGTAGGCCGCGTAGCCGCGGCCGAACGGCGTCAGCGCGTCCGTGTGCTTGTCGGCGTAGTCCGCCCAGACCTTGGCGAAGCGCCAGCCCTGCTCGGCGCCGGGCATCGTCTTTGGGAACGAGGTGACGGTGTACGCCGCGTACAGGATCAGGGAGAGCTCCCCTTCCTCGGGCTTGAGGTGCCGCGGGATCTCGTTGTTGGTGTACGCCAAGGCCCTCGAGACCACCTCGGCCGGGGGCGTCACGCCGTAGCGTTGGGCCTCCGCGAAGCCCGCGAGGACGAGCAAGGTCATGTACGGGCTCGAGCGCCCGCCGGGGAACCAGGGGAAGCTCCCGTCGTCGAGCTGATAAGACTTGAGCTTGCCCAGCGAGTCCGCGAGCTCGACCTCCACCGTCTTCGGGTCGAACATGTCGACGATCGGCCAGCCGGACTTGCGTCCCTTCGATGCTTCCTCCCATGGAGACTCCATCAGGCGCGTCAGGCGACGCGGATCGCTGCGGTCCCAGGCCGGGGTGACCGTGTTCCGCTTCGGTATCTTCTTCGCCGCGACGGCCAGCGCCGGATACTTTTTGTAGAACGCGTTGACGATCGCCAGCGGCACGTAGCGGTCGAGCAGCTGCTCGGTGCACTCGTACGGGTAATGGATGAGGGAAGGCAGGCTGTTCAGGACGATCAGCGCCAGCTGCGGGTCGACCTGAACGTGGACCGACTCGTGCTCGCGCGTGGGATCGGGCTCGGTCCAGGCCGGCACGGCCAGGACCTTGCGCGTCTCGCCGTCGAGCACGGCGAAGGCCGTCTCGATGAGGCGCTCGCGCGACGGCAGGATCGGCAGCTCGCGCTCCTCGGCGTCGGCCAAGGTCCCGGCGCGGGCCACCGCGCGGACCTGGAACGTGGTCATGCCGCGCGGAGCCTTCACGGTCCATGACAGCGGCGCGATGCCGTGCGGCTTCGCCGTGAACGGGACGACCGTCCCGGTCAGGCCGAGCTTGGCCGCCGCGTCCTGGCCGTCCTCGGTGACGAGCAAGGTCACCTCGCCCGACATCGGCGCGCCCGTCTCGTTGTGCACGATGGCCTGCAGCAGCCCCTCGTCGCCCTCGCGGTAGAAGCGGGGCATCTCGACGCGCACCATCAGGTCCTTGCGCGTCACCGACTCGGCGGACACGGTCCCGCGCTTGACGTCGCGCGTCAGCACCACCGCGCTGGTCTTCCAGCTCGTCAGGCGCTCCGGGGCCTTGAAGGCGAAGAAGGCTTTTCCGTTCTTCACCGCCAGGTGGGGCTCGAAGTACGCCGTCTCGGAGAAGTCCTTGCGCGCCGCGACGGGCGGCTCGGGCGCCTTCCCGGCGGATTCCTTCTTATCCTGCTCCCTCTCATTCCCATTCTTCCGCCTCGCTCCCGCGGAGCCTCTCACCGCGGCCGCTTCGGAGAGGGACCCGTCGACGCTTTTGCTTTGAGCCATCATGTCCGCGCTTTCCTCCGCGCGGGAGAAAGCGCCCCCCGCGGCCGCGGCGGCGGGAGCGTACAGCTTCATGCCCGAGAAGCGTCCGCCGTAGACGCGGCTGCGGTTGATGCGCAGGCCGGGCGCCATGGGCTCGCGGATCGCCGAGTGGTAAAGATCCATCATCTTCTTGACCCAGCCCTCGTCGACGGGAAGCTGATGGCCGTACGGGACGAACAACGAGCCCTGCGCGGGCGAGTAGTTCCAGCGCGCGGAGTACAACCCGGCCGTCCAGGCCCCGGCGGCGCCGGCATAGTACTCGAGCGAGCGGTCGTACACGCGCACCGCCGCCTCTCCCGACGCGGGCTTGCCGTCGCGGTCCGACACGGACAGCGACCAGCGCACGTTCTGGCCCGGCTTCATCACCGCGTCGTGCTTGAGCTTCACGAACAGCTCCCGGTCCTTCCACGGAACCTCCACGCGGGCCTGCCCCGAGCGGATCTTGAAGTCCTGGGCGCCGAACCAGCGCACGGTGAAGCCGCCCTTGTGATCGTCGGTCACGGGGACCTCGAGGATCTGCACGCCCCCGCCGCTGAGCACGCGGCGTTCGAGCATGGACGGACCGCCCCAGATCTCGACGATCATGAGCTTGGACAGGCCGGCGGACCCTATCAGCAGGCGCGCCGTCTCGCCGCGGAGCACGGTCCCCTGCTCGGCGAGCGAGACCGCGGGCAGGCGCAGGGCGGTTTTCCCGTTCCCCGCCGAGAGCACGATGACCGACTGCTCGACGCTCCCGCCCGCGGGGTCGTCGGCGCGCACGACGAGGCGATAGGCGCCCTCGGCGAGCCCAGGGAGCCCCGCGAAGATCGCCTTGTCCTTGGAGAAGCGCAGCTTGCCTGCGGCGGCCTCGGGGCCGTTCGGCACGTCCTTATAGAGCTGTTCGAGCGGCTGGCTTTCCCCGAAGCGGCCTCCCCACTGCGCGTCGCCCCCGTCCATGGGAGGATCCTGGGTCAGGCGGTACAGCGTATAGGAGCCGGTCCCGTCCTGCGTCTTCTCGTTGAGGTTCAGGAGCTTGAGCCCGACGGCGTGAGGCTTGCCGGCGCGGGCGAAACCCGCCGGGGGCTCGATGGAGAGGAGGACGGACTTGTCGCCGGCGGTGAAGGAGCGCTCGGCCGTGATCGTCCGGCCGCCGGGGTCCCGCGACTCGACCGACACGGTGAACCGCGAGGGCGGCGCGTTCTTCGCCGAGGGATCGTACGGCTGGGGCGTGAACGGGAAGGAGAACTTACCGTCGGCGCCGGTCTTGACCTGGCCCGTGGCCACCTCGGTCGGGCCGCGGCCGGACCACTGCCACCGCCACCACCAGCAGAACCACGGGATGTACACGGAACGCGTCACCCGGTAGGTCACCGGCGCGTCCGGCACGGCGCCGCCGAAATAATACTTCGCTTCACCCCCCACCGACACCGTGCGGCCGTAGCGCCAGATGCCGGTGCTCTCGTCCACCTTCACCTCGAACTCGGGCCGCTTGTACTCCTCGACGGCGAAGGACAGGTGGCCGGAGAAATTCCGCTCGAAGTCGCCGATCATCGCCTGCGCGGAGTACTGGCCGAGCAGGCGGCCGGTCGGGATCGCGCACGAGACCGACGCCGAGCCCATCGCGTTGAGCTTCGGCTCGGCCTTGCACAGCTCCTGGCCGTTCGCGTCGTTGAGATGCACCGTCAGCTTCGAGGCGCCGTCGTAGACCTTGTAGCCGCGCGGCAGGCGGCGCAGGACCGTGGTCTTGACCCGCACGGTCTGGCCGGGGCGGTAGATCGGGCGGTCGGTCTCCAGATGGATCTCGATCGGAGCGGGGACGCCGACGTTGAAATGGGAAGGATTCTGCCAGTAGGCGCGGCTGGGCCCGGAGCGGGCGAGCGGATCGAGGGAGAAGCTCCTGCCGTCGCCGTAGATCAGGCTCACGGTCGCGGGGACCTCGGCCACGCCGGCGTCGTCGGTCGTCAGAGACAGCCGCTCGACCTGGCCCCAGTTCGTGCGCTTGAACGCGTCGATGCGGGCGGCGCGCGCCGGCGCGCCGGTGCCGGCGTCGAGCGCGTACAGGTGGAAGCCCGCGACGGTGCGCTCCCGAGGCTCCGCGGGGTCGAAGATGAAATCGCGCTCGGGCCCCTTGGGCCCGGCCGAGCCGAGCAGGAACAGCTCGGTCACGTTCACGAACACCGCGGAGATCAAGGACGAGCCGGGCTTGGGCCGGGCGTCGTTGCTCGCGATCGCGAGATAGATCCCCGCCGTCAGCGCCGGCGGGACGGCCTGCGTCTCGACCTGCTGATACGGTGAGGGCGCCTTGACGTCGACGGCGTAGCGCGCGGCGGGGGTTCGCGTCGCGAGGAAGGATCTGACCAGCTCCATGTCGGGACTGCGAAGGGCCGACCAGTCGTCCCCCCGGCGGCGGGAGAGCTCGGCGATCTCCTCCGGCTCGACGATGTGAAGGGCGACGTGCACGCGCTCGAGGTTGCGCGTGGACAGGCGCAGGATGTCTTTGCCGGGGGGCGGGGCGAAGCGCCCGGTGACGGACAGCATCGGCATCTCGATCTGGGCGCGCAGCTTCGCCGCGGCCTTGGCCGAGCGGACCTGAGGCCAGCTCGCCTCCACGGTCTTGCAGAGAGCGACGGCCTCGGCGGGGCTGCCGCCGGCGTTGAGGAGCACCGCCGCCTCGTAGCCGGCTTCGGCCTTGGCGCCGGGGGTCGTGAAGGAGCTCATCCAGCCCCGGAGCAGGGCCACCGCGCTGCTCCGGGCCGCCGGATAGTCCGGCACGGCGGCGACCAGACCGGAGTGACGGAACGGGATCAGCAGACGCCGGAGCTTCCAGGTCTCGCGGACGACCTCGCGGCCCGGGCCGCCCATGCGGGCGCTCTCCTCGAGGACGGCGCCGGCCTGGGCGGCGGGCGGCGCGCCCGGGGCATAGGTCCCCGCGTAATCGGCGACGAGGAAGGAAAGTCCCGGCGGGTTCTTACCCGGCTCCGCGGGCGCCTCGGACAGGAGGTAACCCGTCCAGCGCAGGACCGCCAGGTCCCACAAGGTCGGCGCGAGCGCGGCGTCGGCGTCCTTCAGGTCGACGAAATAGGCCTCGCCCGCGATCGGCAGCTCGGCGAGGGCCCGGCGCACGGCCCACAGCTTCTGGTAGTCGGCACGCAGGTCGCTCTCCCACTCGGCGCGCGTGCGCTTCGTCAGGTCCCGGGCCCCCTCCTCCTCATCCTGGGGCGCGGCCCAGCCGTACTGCTTCAGGAACTCGCGGGCGAGCTCGGTGCGCAGGATCAGGAAGCGCCCCCGCCAAGCCGGGTCCTGCGGCAGCTTCTCCGGGAACACGCGCTGGGCGGCCTCGGCGTAACGGAACAACAGGGCCTCGGACTCGGCCGCGCGGTACAGGGCCTTGAGGCGCTCCTCGCCGGACGCGGACTTGAGCGCGGCCTCGTACTCCTTGAGGGCTTCCTGGTAGAGGCGCTTCTCGAAAAGGCCGTCGGCTTTCGAGAGATCGGCGCGAGCGGGCATCGCCACCGCCGCGAGGATGGACAGGACGAGCAAGAATCGTTTCATGGCGCTCTCAACGAGGACGGAGGATCCTATTTCGACAACGGCGCGGCCGCAATGTTCCTTGCAGACTGTACCCCCCTTGCGGCGCCAGCGCAAGCCCGCCCGCGCCCGTAAGTTTGAGAATTTATACACTGTCGGGGTTGCCTCAACGAACCCGTTTTCAGGCCCTCGCGTTCCTCGGCTCCTTCCTCGCCTTCTGCCTGGAGCTGGCCGCCGCCAAGCTGCTGCTGCCGCGCTTCGGCGGCAGCGCCTACGTCTGGACCGGCGCCATGATGTTCTTCCAGGGGCTCCTGCTCCTCTCTTACCTCTACGGCCGCCGGGCGCGGCTCCACCCGCGGGCGCACGCCGTCGCGCTGGTGCTCCCGTTCTTTTTCCTGCCGCTGACCCTCCCCGCGCCGCTCGCGGCGTCCGGCCCGTTCGCCGGGCTCCTTTGGTCCCTGGTCTTCTCGGTCGGGGCGCCGTTCTTCGTCCTGTCCACGACGGTCGTCGTCGCGCAAAGCTGGCTGATGCGGTCGTCGTGCGCGGAGCGGTCCGACGGCTATTTCCTCTACGCGGCGTCTAACGCCGGCGCCGCCTGCGCGCTGCTCGCCTATCCCCTCGCCATCGAACCGCTCCTGTCCCTCCCGGCGCAGGGCTGGCTGTGGCGCGGGCTCTACGCGGCGTATGCGGCGTTGTGCCTCTCCTGCGCCCCCCGCGGGAGCGGCGCGCTCGTCGAGCCGGCCGCCGGCGGGAGCGCCCCGTCGCGGCGCGAGCGCGCGCTGTGGCTGCTGCTCAGCGCCGCGCCGTGCGCGGCCCTGCTCGCCGCGACGAACCTCCTGAGCATGGACTTCGCCGCGGTCCCGCTGCTCTGGACCGCGCCCTTGGCGACCTATCTGCTCACCTTCGTGCTGAACTTCAAGCGCGTGCCCTGGTACCCCGAGAAGCTGAACCGGACTTTGCTCCCGGTGTTCGCCGTCTTCCTCGCGCTGATCCTCATCCCGGCGGGGCTCGCCTTCTGGTTCTCCCTGGATTCGACGCCCGCGCAGATCCTCAGCCGCCTGCTCGACCTCGGGAAATTCGGCTACGTCCTCTTCGCGCTCTTCGCGCTGAGCATGATCTTCCACCGGTCGCTTGCGACGGCCCGCCCCGCGTCGGAGCGGGCGATGGCTGAGTACTACAGCTGGATCGCCGCCGGCGGCCTGCTCGGCAGCGTCCTCGTCGGGCTGGCCGTGCCCTGCCTTGGCCGGGCCGTCGGCGCGCTGGCCCTCGACTGGGCCGCCGTGGGCGCGGTCGCCGCCGCCGCGATCCTCGTCCGCGACTGGGAGCAGATCCGCCCGCACCGCAAGGCCGCGGCCGCCCTCGCCGCCCTCGCCGTCGCCGTCGCCGCGGGGGTCACCTCGGCCGCCAGCCGGTCCGGCACGGTGCACAGCCTGCGCAACTTCTACGGCGTGTACTCCGTCCGCGACGAAGGCGGCGTGCGCAGCCTGTTCCACGGCAACACCGAGCACGGCGCTCAGTCCCTCGATCCCGTCCGCCAGGACGAGCCGTTGTCGTACTACGGGTTCGCCTCGCCTCTCGGCGAGGCCGCGGCGACGCTCGGCCCCTGGACCTCGGTCGGGGTCGTCGGCCTCGGCGCGGGCAGCCTCGCGGCGTACGGCCGCCGCGGCATGAGCATGGATTTCTACGAGCTCGACCCCGACGTGGCCGCCATCGCCGAACGCTGGTTCACGCATCTGCGGCGCAGCGAGTCCGCGGTCCGCGTCGTGGTGGGGGACGGGCGTCTCTCCCTCGAGAAGGCCGACGGCGCGTCCTACGACGCGCTCATCCTCGACGCCTTCAGCAGCGGCTCGATCCCGATCCATCTTCTGACCGAGGAGGCTTTCGCCTCCTATCTGCGCCGCCTGAAGCCCGGCGGCGTGATCCTCTGCCATATCTCCAACCGCTATCTCGATCTGCGCCCGGTGCTCGGCGCGGCCGCGCGCGACCTCGGGCTCTCCGCCGCGGCGAAGCGGCAGCTCTCCGGCGGGGACGGCGGCGTCCCGTCGGTGTGGGTGGCGGTCAGCCGCGACGCCGCGGCGATCGGCAGACTCGTGGAGAAGAAAGGCTGGCGGGAGCTCGGCAAGGGGCCGGCGGACGCGGCGGCCTGGACCGACCGGCACGCGAGTCTTCTGCCCGCGCTCGCGTTCTAGAAAAAAACCGGGCCGTCCATTGCGCTCGCCAGGAATCGAACCTGGATACCCGCCTTCGCAGGGCGGGACACTATCCTTTGTGTTACGAGCGCAATCGACGGCCCGACGCGTGATTATAGTTTATCGCCGGGCGGCCTGGCTAGCGACGCACGAGGCGGACGACGGTTTCGACGTGGTCCGTGTGCGGGAAAAGGTCGACCACGACGAGCCGGTCGGCGGCGTATTTCTCCTTGAGCAGGCCGAGGTCCCGGCCCAGGGACTCGGGATTGCAGGAGACGTAGAAGATCAGGGGCGGCGCCATCTCGAGCAAGGTCGCGGCGGCCTTGGCGTGAAGGCCCGCGCGCGGCGGGTCCACGACGACGGCCTCCGGGCGCAGGTCGAGGAGCGCGGGCAGGAGCAGCTCGACGGCCGCGCAGTAGAACTCGCAGTTCTTGAACCCGTTGCGTTCCGCGTTGGCCTTCGCGTCGGCCACGGCCGAGGGGTTGAGCTCGACGCCGACGACCTTGCGCGCGGCTCCCGCCAGCGACAACGCGATCCCGCCGCCGCCGCAGTAGAGATCGAGCACCGTACCCGTTCCCGGAAGCTCGCGCGTCCAGGAGCGAAGGAGGCCGTACAGCGCCTCGGTGCCCTTGGTGTTGGTCTGGAAGAAGGAGTGCGGGGAGATGCGGTAGTCGACGGCGCCGTCGGGGAAGTACAAGGTCTCGGTGATAAAGCCCGCGCCCGTCAAGGTCTCGAGGCTGTCCGAGATCGCGGTATCAGAGGCCTTGGCGTTGGAGCCGAGAAGGATTGTCGTCGCGGGGTAGACCGACTGGACCGCTTCTATAAAGGAAGGCTTGGGGATCTTCCCGTCCGTCGTGACGAGCAGCACCATGCGCTCGGGACGATTCTTGGCCTCGCGCAGGACGAGATGACGCAAAACGCCTTCTTTTTTATGGGAATTGTACGGGGGAACCTTCTCGCGCTCCGCCCAGGCGCGGACAGAGGCGAGCAGCTTCGCCGCCTCGGGGCTGGGAAGACGGCACTCCTGAAGGTCGAGGATCTCGTACCAGCGTCCCTTGGGCTTCATGCCGAGCTTGAGCCACTGTCCCGCGACGGGCGGATAGACGTCGCCGAAGCTGAACTCCATCTTGTTGCGGTAGTTCCAGATGTCGGGGGCGCCCAGGACGGACGCCTCGGGAAGGCCTTCGATCCCCGACAGGGCGGCGAGGACTTTGTCCTTCTTCAGGACAAGCTGGGACTCATAGGATTTGTCCTGAAGGGAGCAGCCGCCGCAGGCGCCGAAGTGACGGCAAAGCAACGAGGCTTCAGTTGGCGAACTTGAAATGGCAGACATCGCCGTCTTTGACCGTGTACTCTTTGCCTTCGGAGCGGATCAGGCCCTTCTCTCTCAGGGCCGCTTCGGAGCCGAGCTTGTCGATGTCGGCGTAGCCGTAGATGTCGGCCTTGATGAAGCCCTTCTCGAAGTCGGTGTGGATCACGCCCGCGGCGCGCGGCGCCTTGTCTCCTACGTGGATGGTCCAGGCGCGGACTTCCTCGACGCCGACGGTGAAGTAGGAGCACAGGCCGAGTGTCTTGTAGGCGCCGACGATCACGGTCTCGAGACCGCTCTGCTTCATGCCGAGCTCCTTCATGAACATCTCGCGGTCCTCGCCTGAGAGCTGGGCGATCTCGCTCTCGAGCTTGCCGCAGATCACCACCGATTCGGAGCCGCGGGCCTTCGTGAAGGCCTTGAACTCCTCGAGCGTCGAGGGATCGGGGTTCTCATCGGTGTTGCCGACATAAAGGACGGGCTTGGCGGTGAGCAAGGCGAAATCCTGGAGGACCTTCGGATCGAGGCCGAGGGCGCGGGCGGGCTTGCCCGCCTCGAGGCCGCTCTTGAGGGCGTCGAGCACGACCATCGCTTCCTTCGCGGCCTTATCGCCCGATTTGGCTTTGCCGGAGACCTTGTCGTACTGCTTCGAGATGCTCTCGAGGTCGGCGAGCATCAGCTCGGTCTCGATGACGTCTATGTCTCGCTTGAAATCGACCCCGCCCATGGTGTGGATGACGTCCGGGTCCTTGAACAGACGGACCATGTGAAGGATCGCGTCGACCTCGCGGATGTTCGCCAAGAACTTGTTTCCCAGGCCTTCGCCCGAAGCGGCGCCTTTCACGAGACCGGCGATATCGACGAAGCGGCAGGAGGCGGGGATCGTCTTCTTGGGCTTGGCCAGCTCGGTCAGGCGCTGGAGCCTCGGATCGGGCACGCCGACGACGCCCACGTTGGGCTCGATGGTGGTGAACGGATAGTTGGAGGCGGCCGCATTACCGGAAGTCAATGCGTTGAAGATGGTGGACTTGCCGACGTTGGGGAGACCGACGATGCCTATTTCCATGGGGGACGTCATGATATCAAATCGTGCACGGCCGGGTCGGGGTGCCGAAGGTCCCGGATTAATCTGGGCCCTATCCCCCATCCCATCAAGGACCATCGGCCCTCATGGCCGAATCCCGGGAGTTGATAGGATGCGCCCATGAAGAAAGAAACCCGCCTGTCTCCCGTGTTCCTCGCCCTCTCCCTTTTCCTCGCCTCCGGCCCGCTGCCCGCCGCCGCGCAGATGCGCGTGCAGGTGGGCGCCGGCTCCAGTGCCGGGGTCCCCGTCGTGCCCGCCCTCGGAGGCAGCATCCTGCCGAGCGCCGGCAGCCTGACCAGCTCCCCGGCGACCCTCGGCCTCAACGGCTCCCTCTCCGCGCCGAGCGCGACGCCCGCGCCCCTCGTCTCCGTGGTCCCGACCGCCGCCCTTCAGGCTCCGTCGGCCCTGACCGCCGTCACGGCCGCCGCCGCGACCCCCGACAACGCAAAGGCCATCGTGGTCCGCACCCCCGGCGCCGCCGCCTCGGGCGTCGCCGCCGAGGCCGCCGAATACGCCGCGTCCGTCCCCGCCGCGCAGGCGCCCGCCGCGAAGGCCGCCGCCCCCGTCGCGAAGAGCCTCGCCGGCCGCGTCCTCGACGTCTTGCTCCGCCGCCCCGCCGCCTCCGTCTCCTTCGACGGCGCCGCCGAGCGCTCCGCGCCGATCTTCGCGCGCATGGGCCTCAAGGAGCAGAAGCCGATCACCTTGCCCAACGGCACCGTCACCGACGAGCAGCCGACCACCCCCTCCCCCGACCGCGAGCCGACCACGCGCGTCGAGGCGTACGGCCTTCCCGGCGCCCGCGACGTGGGCGGCATCTTCGAGACGAGCCGCAAGGTCCTCGCCGCCGACCCGGCCAACGGTACGGCCGTCGTCGACGCCGTCAAGGCGATGATCGACGCCGACCCGGCGCGCTACGGCGTGTCGAGCGCCGACCTGCGCCTCATCCACGCCCAGAAGTTCACCGGCAAGGGTGAGCAGGCCGACACGCTCTTCGTGTACTTCCGGCAGACCAAGAACGGCCTCGTCGTCAACGGCTCGGCCCTGTCCTTCACGATCAAGACCCTGAACGGCCAGCCGACGATCGTCGCGCAGACCGGGCAGATCTTCCCGCAGCTGGACGTCAACACCGAGACGGTGCTCACCGACGACCAGATCATGGACAAGATCGCCGAGCGCACCGGCATGCCGACCTCCGACGTCGCCAACGCCTTCGAGTTCTACGAGCAGAAGATCGTCTACTCTCGCGGCGAGTGGCGCAACGTGAAGCTGTACGTCGCCGAGGGCCTGCCGTTCATGGTGGCCGTGGACGTCGTCAGCGGCCTCGTGTTCGCGTGGGACAACCGCACGGGCCTGGAGAGCGCCTCCGAGCCGGCCGCGGGCGGCGTGACGGGCACCGTCAGCGGCAAGGCCGTCGACCGGGGCCCGATCCTGGCGACCTCCGAGATCTCCGAGGTCCCGCTCCCCTTCCTCGAGGTCAAGATCGGCGGCAAGTCCTACGTCACCGACAAGAACGGCAAGCTCCCCGCCGACCTGACCGTGGGCCCCGAGGGGCTCGAGCTGACGGCGACTTTGTCCGGCCCGTGGGTCCGCGTCGAGAACCAGCAGGGCGCGACGCTGTCGGTCAAGGTCGCGGTCAAGCCCGGCGACAACAAGGTCGTCTTCAACCCCCAGGCGGGCGTCACCGACGAGAACACCTTGGCCCAGGTCAACGCCTTCCACAAGGTGAACCTCTCCCTCGCCTTCCTTCGCGAGCGCGGCCTCAGCAACGAGCGCATGGACAAGACGCAGCTCCCGGTCCGCACGAACATCAACGACGAGTGCAACGCCTACTACACGCCGGGCCGCCCGACCCTCAACTTCTTCCGGTCGAGCAAGAACTGCGTGAACTCCGCGTACGACACCGTCGCCGAGCACGAGAACGGCCACTACTGGGACGACTTCACCGGCGGCATCGTCAACGGCGGCCTGTCCGAGGGCTGGGGCGACATCCTCTCGATGTTCCGCCTGAACAACCCGATCATCGGCGAGCACTTCCTCAAGCAAAGCCGCGGCGGCGTCGACTACATTCGCCATGGCGAAAATACTTATCAATACAACGAGTACGACGAGGTGCACGACCAGGGCCAGGCGTGGGGCGGCTTCGCGTGGAAGCTCCGCAAGGCGCTGATCGCCAAGCTCGGCGAGGCGGAGGGCGCGGCGATGGCCGAGTCCCTCGTCATGCCGACGATGTTCGCCAAGGCCTCCCGCATCCCTGACGCGATGGCCCAGGTCCTCGTCAACGCGACGGGCAAGGACGGCACGATCCTGCATGAGGCGGAGATCCGCGCGGCCGCGAAGGCCCACGGCATCGACCTCCCGCAGAGCCGCGTCGGCGGCGTCGCGAGCTTCCTGTCGCGGCTGGCCGGCCCGCTGTCCGCCGTCAAGCTCACCGGCGCCGAGAGCCTCGGCGGCGGCACGCTGAACACCGGGCTGCTGGCCGCGGACGGCCAGTCTCCGATGGTCAAGGCCAAGATGACCTTCTCCGTCGGCGCGCTGTACCGCGGCCGCGTCGTCAACCAGCTGCGCCGCTACCTCGACGAGGCCGGCGTGAAGTACGAGCTCAAGTCGTACGGCGGCTGGCTCAGCACCGACTACCTGCTGATCATCGAAGGCCCGCAGGACGAGGTGCAGCAGCACGTGGACGCGATCCAGAGCTGGTTCCGCAGCCTCGAGTCGCGCTAAAAGCTCTCCTCACCAGGAGAAAAAAACCGGGCGGCCCTTGCGGGCCGCCCGGCCCTTTTTCGGCCGTCTCCGATTTGTCATACTGCGGCCATGAACAATATCCTTTTCCCGCTCGCCCTCCTGCTCGCGGCCTCCCCCGCCGGAGCCCTCGAATGGCACTCCCGCGGCGCGCGCGCCCTGGGCATGGGCGGCGCCGGCGTGGCCCTGGCCCAAGGGCCGCTGGCCTCGTACTGGAACCCGGCCGCGCTCGGGCGGCCGACGCCCAACACGCACGGCGTCCAGATCCCCCTCGGCGTGCACGCCGCGCTCACCGGCTCGGTGATCGAGGGCGCCAAGAACCTCGAGAACCTCAAGGACCGGGGCACGGCGCCGACGCAGGCCGAGGTCAACGACGCCCTCGACAAGCTCGACCAGCCCGGCAGCGGCATGCGCTTCGACGCCGACCTCGGAGTCAACGTCAAGACGGGAAGACTCGGGATCTTCTTCAACGGCTCGATAGACGCCGGCGCCGTGCCCCAGGTGGACCGCGTCAATACCGCCGCCGCCGACATCACCAACGGCACGAACAACTCCAAGCTCATCGTCAAGGGCGCCAACGTCGTCGAGCTCGGCGCCGCCTACGGCCGCGAGCTTCCCTTCGCCCAGGGCCTGTATCTCGGCGGCGCGCTGAAGCTCATGAGCGCGCAGGTCGGCTATTCGGACTACTTCGTCCTGCGCAACAACAACGACCAGGACAACATCGTCTCGAAGCTGAAGGACGGCGCGACGAAGAGCGCGAACTTCGGCGTGGACCTCGGCGCGCTGTGGGACCTCGACCGCTCCTTCGGCGGCGTCGCGCTCAAGCCGCGCGTTGGGCTCGTCGGCCGCAACCTCAACAACCCCAAGTTCAAGCAGCCCGCCGCGGCGACGGCCGCGGGCGTCACCGGCAAGTTCGCGGTGAACCCGCAGCTCCGCCTCGGCGCCTCGATCACCCCCTTCGACTGGTGGAACATCGCCGCGGACCTGGATCTCACGCGGAACCTCACCCCCGTCGACAACGCGGCCAGCCGCCAGATCGGCGTCGGCAGCGAGTTCAACGTATTCAACCGCTCCTGGATCAACATCCCGCTGCGCATCGGGCTGACGAGGAACACGGCGGAGACCTCCGCCGGGAACGTGCTCACTTTGGGCGCCGGCCTCAATTTCCTGCACGTCATGCTGGACGCCTCCGCCGCCGTCAGCAACAAGCGCGTGGTCACCGAGAGCCAGGGCACGGAGAAGAAGATGCCCCGTGAGGTCGCGCTCGGCGTCCAACTCAGCGTGCTCTTCGGCGGAGACTCGGAGAAAGAACCCGAGGCCCCCGCGCGCGAATGGAAGTCCGCGCCTCCGGCGGACGATCAGCCCGCGTCGACCGAGACGATCAGGAAGGCCGCCGAGAAGGCGCAGGAGGACCTCAAGGCCGAGGAGCTGAAGCAGTCCGCCCCGGCCGCGAAGCCGTAGGGGCTATAGGTCCCAGCGCCGGATCAGGAACAGGGCGAGGGCGCCGAAGCCGGCGTTGGCCATCCACGCCGCGGCCAGCGGCGGCAGCCGGCCGCTGACGCCGAGGGTGCGGCCGATCTCCATCATCCAAAGGAAGATGAAGGACAGCCCGAGCGCCGCGCAGAACGCCACGACCCGCGACGATTTGCGCAGCCGCAGCGCGATGGGGATGCCGAGGGCGCAGATGATCAGGTTCGTGAAGGGGTAGGCGATCTTCGCCATCGCCGCCACCTCATACTCCCGCGGCGAGCCGCCGAAGCGCCCGACGCGCCGCGCGTAGGCGAGGGCCTCGCGCATGGTCAATTCGTCGGGGCTCGTCGCGCGCGGCACGAGGCTGAGCGGCGGCGCGCTCAGCTCCGAGACCTTGGTCTCGAAGGGGGTCTCGACGACGCCCGTCGGGCCGAACACGCGCTCGACGCCGTCGTGGAACACCCAGCGTTCGCGCGCGGGATCCCAGAACGCGTATTTCGCGTCGAGCTGCCGGTCCACGCCGTGGGCGCCCATCGTCTCGTGGGTCGGCCGCTCGAGCTTGCCTTCCTTCGGGAGGAACAGCCAGGCCTGGACGAACTGATCCTCGCCGCCGAGCAGGGCCACGTTCTGATACTTCGTCCACTCCCATTCGGGATGGACCTTCTCGCGCCACAGCCGGCGGGAGCGGGCCCAGGCCGCGGGCATGATCGTCTCCTGGGCGGCGAAGGCGAGCACGGACACCCCCAGCGCGCAGCCGAGCACCGGGAGCCAGAAGCGCTTCGTCTCGATGCCGCAGGACTGCGACGCGAGCCACTCGCCGCTCTGCACGAAGCCGCCGATGGCGACCAAAGTCGCCAGAAGGGTCGCCATCGGGATCACGCGCCCGGCCCAGTACGGGACCTCGAGCCAGAGGCATTCGAGGATGGTCATCAGCGGCGCGTGCGAGCGCATGATCGGGTTCATCTTGTCGAAGGTGTCGCCGAGGAAGATGAGGACCGCGAACAGCCCGAGGCCGAAGGCGAAGGGCCTCACGAAGCGCCCGACCATGTAGCGCGTGTAGATCGTCACTGCGCGGCCGCCTTGCGCGTCAGGACGATCCCCGCGAGCAGGCCCGCCGCGTCGCACAGCCAGGGGGCCACGGACGCGAGGGACTCGTGCCGGCGGCCCAGGCTGATCCCCACGACGAGAAGGCCGTAGAAGACGAACATGACGCCGAGGCTGGCGGCGAGGTCCGCGCCGCGAGTCTTGCGCTTGGCCATCCCGAGCGGGACGCCGACCCAGAAGAACACGAACGGCGAGAGCGCCCCGACCGTGCGCACGGCCGCCTCGACGCGGTACTCGAGGCGCCGGTCAGCGGGCGTCTCCGGCTCGGACGCCTTCGCGCGCAGCCGCGAGGTGCTCATCTCCTGCATGTCGAGCTCGCGCGGCGCCGCGGCGGCGGTCAGGGGCACGAAGACGCTGTAGCGCTCGAAGCGCCCGGAGGTGAAGCGCTCCGGCTCACGGCTCGGGAGCTGCAGCTGGCCGTCGAGCAGCTCGAGCGTGATCCCCCGTCCCGGCTCCGAGGTCAGCTTCCCTTTCTCGGCGTTGATGCGCATGCCCGACGACTGCCCCGGCTTGACGAGATAGACGCCCTCGAGGAAGCCCGTCTTCGCGTCCGAGCCGCGCGCGTACAGGCGCCACGGCCCCAGCTCGGTGAAGGAGCGCGAGCGCAGCTCCACGCGAGCCACCTTCTGAGCCGCCTCGGTCGTGCGCTTCTTGAAGGAGTGGAAGCCGTCCGGCCCAAGCTTGTGGTTGACAGCGAGGAGGAGCGCCGACAGGAGGATGGACGTCCAGAGAAGGGGACGGGTGATCTCGCGGTAGGAGAATCCGCTGGCGCGCAGGGCCATGATCTCGCCGCTGTCGGCGAGCTGGCCCAGGACCACCATCGCCGCGACGAGGAAGGACATCGGCACGGCCAGCGCCGCGAAAGAGGGCAGCAGCCGGGCGAAGCAGCTGAGTATCCACCAGACCGGTATGCCTTTCATCATCGCCAGCGAGAACAGACGCAGGAACTGGTTCATCATCAGCACGCCCAGGAACAGGGCGACGCTGGCACCGAAGACCGGCAGGAACTGGCGCAGGATGTAGCGCGGCAGGATCGGCATCAGGCCGATTCTATCAACTTTGACCCAGCGCCGTATGACGGTGTCAGGCCTAACAATTCGTCGAATTCTCATGTGGGCGGGGGTGGAGGAGTGTCGTCCGTCGGGGACGGGCGGGATTGGCCCCGCATGAATTCGACGAATTGTTAGGCCTGACACCATTCATGGTTGGATGCCGTCCATATTTGTATCATCGGATTCATGAGCGACCTCTCCTCCCGATCCGCCGTTGCCGCGCTGTACGCCGATGATCACAACTCCGAGTTCCTCGAGGACTTGAAGCTGCTGGCCCGCATACCGAGCGTCTCGTTCCCCGGCTTCGACCCCAAGGAAGTCGAGCGCTCCGCCGAAGCCGTCGCCGCCCTGTGCAAGGCGCGCGGCCTCGAGAACGTCGAGATCCTGAAGCTGCCCGGCGCCCACCCGTACGTCTACGCCGACTGGCTGCACGCCCCGGGCAAGCCGACCCTCCTGCTGTACGCGCACCACGACGTCCAGCCCGCCGGCCGCGAGGAGCTGTGGAAGTCCCCGCCGTTCGAGCCCACCGAGCGCGACGGCCGCCTGTTCGGCCGCGGCTGCGCCGACGACAAGGCCGGCGCGGTCGCCCACACGAGCGCGATCGCGTCCTGGCTCAAGACCCACGGCTCGCTGCCGGTCAACGTGAAATTGATCATCGAGGGCGAGGAGGAGTGCGGCTCCGACAATCTGGAGCCTTTCCTCGAGAAGTACGCGGAGAAGGTGATGGCCGACGTGATCGTCCTCACCGACACCGGCAACTTCGACCACGAGACGCCTTCGATCACCGTCGCGCTGCGCGGGATCGTCGCGCTCGACGTGACCGTGCGCTCGATGGACCACCCTCTCCACTCCGGCATGTGGGGCGGGCCCGTCGTCGACCCCGTGCTGGCCCTGTCGAAGATGATCGCCTCCGTCGTCGACGCCAAGGGGCGCATGACGATCCCGGGGATCTACAAGGACGTCGCCAAGCCCGCGAAGGCGTCCGAAGCGAGCCTCAAGGCCCTCAAGCTCTCCGAGAAGACGTTCCGCGAGCAGAGCGGCCTGTTCAAAGGCACCAAGCTGATGGTCAGCCCGAAGGACATCCTGCGCTCCAACTGGTACATCCCGTCGTTCTCCGTGAACGCGATCCAGGCCTCGTCGAAGAAGGACTGCGCGAACATCATCAACGACTCGGTGTGGGCGCACATGGGCATACGCGTGGTCCCCGGCATGAACCCGAAGAAGACGCTCGCCGACCTCAAGAAGCACCTGGTCAAGAACGCCCCTTGGGGCGTGAAGGTCGAGTTCTCCGGGGAGACGGCGAGCCCGTCGTGGACGACGGACACCGACGCGCCCGCCTTCACCGCGGCGCGCACGGCGCTCAAGAAGGGCTACGGGCGGCCGGCCGTGGACATGGGCTGCGGCGGCTCGATCCCGTTCGTCGGGCCCTTCGCGAAAGCCTTGAAAGGCGCGCCCGCGCTGCTCATCGGCGTCGAGGACCCGCTCTCCAACCCGCACTCGGAGAACGAGAGCCTGCACCTGGGCATGTTCCAGAAGGCGATCGCCTCGGCCGTCCACCTGTACGCGGAGATCGCGGACTTGCCTTCCGTCAAGTAACGGCGGCGTCAAGGAATTATCGTTGCATGACCCCCGTTGCGCTCTCCTTTAGAGCCCAACGGGGGTCTTCATGTATCCAGTCTGGGAAGTTCCGGGCCTGACCGCGGGCGGCGTGCTCGCGCTGATCGCGACGTTCCACATACTCCCGTCGCACCTGTCGGTGAGCGCGATGTGGCTCAACCTCTACCTCGAGAGCAAGGCCTACCGCGAGGAGCGCCCCGACCTCCTGGAGTTCGTGCGCAAGTACTCGCGCATGCTCCTGATCTTCGCCTACGTGTTCGGCTCGATCACCGGCGTCGGCATCTGGTTCTCGGCCTCGGCCGCCGCCCCGCGCGCCCTGTCCGGGCTCATCCACAACTACGTCTGGGGCTGGGCGACCGAGTGGTGCTTCTTCCTCATCGAGGTCGCCGGAATCTTCACCTATTACTACACCTTCGACAAGGTCGACCGGAAGACGCACCTCAAGATCGGCTGGATCTTCGCGCTGGGCTCGTGGACGACGATGGTCGTCATCGTCGGCATACTGACCTTCATGCTCACGCCCGGACGCTGGCTCGTCACCGGCGGCTTCTTCGACGGCTTCTTCAACGAGACATACTGGCCCCAGCTCTTCCTGCGCACGACGGGCATGTTCGCGATCGCGGCCGCCTACGCCGTGGCCGTGGCCAGCCGCGCGGAGGACGCGCGGACGCGCGCCGACGTGATCAGGATCGCGTCCCTATGGGGCCTGGCCGGGCTGGCGCTCGGCACCGTATGCTTCTTCTGGTACCGCGCCTCCCTGCCCGAGGCCGCGCGCGCGACCTTCGACGCGCTCCTGACGCCGGGCCTGAAGCAGGGCATGTGCGTCCCCATCGGGCTCATGGCCGCGTACTTCGCCTTCCTGCGCCGGCGGCCGCTGTCGGTCGGCTTCGCGCCCGCGGTGTTCGCGATCGCGGTCCTGTTCGTCTCGATCTTCTCCTTCGAGCGCGGCCGGGAGCTGATCCGCAAGCCCTACTTGATGCCGCAGTTCATGTACTCCAACCAGATCATCGGCGGGGAGCTTCCCGCCAAGGGGGTCTCCTCGGAGACGGCCGCGATCAACGCGAAGGGCGTGCTCCGCTTCGCGCCCTTCGTGCCGGACGGACTGCGCGAGGTGAGCGACGCCAACCGCCTCGAGGCCGGGCGCATGGTGGCGCTGATCGAGTGCAGCGCCTGCCACACGCTCTCGCCCAAAGGCCTGCGGCCGCTGCCGCAGCGGGTGAGCGCGCTCGGCTTCACCGACGCCGACTCCCTGGCCGGCTTCATCGACAGCCTCGGCTCCTATCCGTACATGCCGCCGTTCGTCGGCACGGAGACGGAGAAGAAGGCCCTCGCCGAATACCTGATCTCGATCGCGAAATAGAAGGAGAACCGTCATGGATACCCCCGCGATGCTGCAGCTCCTCAAGGACCCCATGGGCGTCCCGTTTTATCCGGCCGTCTTCCAGGCGCTGATGGTCCTCACCTTCGCGCTGCACATCCTGTTCGTGAACCTCTCGCTCGGCGCGACCTGCCTGACCGTCGTCGGCCGGCTCAAGGGCGGCGACCGCTGGAACCGGCTGGCCGGAGGCATGGGCCAGGCCGCGACGGCGAGCGTCTCCGGGGCGATCCTGCTCGGCGTCGCGCCCCTGCTCTTCGTCCAGGTCATCTACGACCCCTTCTGGTACGCCTCGAGCAACCTGTCCGCGGCTTGGGCGATCGGCTTCATCTTCATCCTGATGGCCGGCTACGCGTCGCTGTACCTGGCCCGGGACCGGCAGGGCGACGCGGGCTCCGCCTTCGCCGGGCTCTCCTTCGCGCTGTTCCTGACGGCGGGCTTCATCATGCACGTGCTCGGCTTCCAGCTGCTCCAGCCGGAGAAGTGGCTCGGCTGGTACGCCGGCCGCGGCGCCGCCGCGACCGCGGGGACGGTACTCCATGATTTTTCCCTGCCGCGCTTCCTTCACTTCATCGTCCCCGCCTTCGCGGCGACCGGAGTCTTCCTGATGCTGTACTCCTGGTATTTCCGCGCGCGCGCGGACGCCGACGCCGCCTACCTCGATTGGGCCGGGCGCCTCGGCGCCAAGATGGCGTTCCACGCCACCGCGATCGAGGCCCTCACCGGACTGCTCTGGCTGATGGTCCTGCCGCGGGACCTGCGCTTCCACGCCCACCCCCTGTTCGTGCTGGGGCTGACGCTGGGGCTGGCCCTGCTCGGGTTCCTCTACTTCGTGCAGGCGCGGGAAAAGGATCATCATCGCTTCGCCTGGGCGGCCGCGGCGGGGATGTTCGCGACCGTGCTGGAGATGGCGGCCGCGCGCGAGGCGCTGCGCGTGCGCTACCTCGGCCGGTTCGGCTACGCGATCGCGGACCACCGCCTGAATATCGATTGGGGGAGCACCAGCCTCTTCTTCGTCACCTTCGCCCTGTGCCTGGTCGTCCTCGCCTGGATCCTGGCCGTGGCCTACCAGTCCGGCCGCGTGGCCGGGCGCTGGGAGGCGAGCCCGGGGATGAAGGCCTGGGGGAAGGCGAGCATCGCGCTGCTCGTCTCCTGGCTCGTGATCGTCGCCGGACTCGGCGTCGTGATCACTTTGCGCAACCGCGGCCTTTAGCCGGGCCTATTCGATGGTGATGAGGGTCACCGGCAAAGACAGAGGCTTGCCGCCGCGCTCGATCTTCACCGACACCGTGTCGCCGGGCTTGAAGCGGTCGAACGCGTTGTAAAGGTCGTCGAAGTCCCGCACGGGGAAGGACTCGACGCCGACGATGACGTCGCCGGCGGCCACGCGGCCGCCCGGCAGGCGCCGCAGCCCGCGCAGGCCCGCCTTCGCCGCCGGCCCCCGGGGAGAGACCTCGTTGACGACGACGCCGGGGCGGTCCCCGATGAGATAGTACTTCTGGCCGGTGCTCAGGATGGTGATGCCCATGCCCGGCCGCACGACCTTGCCGTACTTGATCAGCTCCGGGACGATGCGGGCGATGAACGACACGGGGACGGCGAAGCCGATCCCGGCGCTGCCGCCGGACCGGCTGAAGATCATCGTGTTCATGCCGATCAGGTTCCCGTCCGAGTCGAGCAGCGGGCCGCCGGAGTTGCCGGGGTTGATCGCCGCGTCGGTCTGGATCATGTCCCGGATCGTGATGCCGCTGATCCCCTGGACCTCGCGGCCGAGGGCCGAGATGACCCCGGTCGTCAGGGTGTGGTCCAGGCCGAACGGGTTGCCGATGGCGATCGTCTTCTGACCGACCTGCAGCGCCTCGAACTTGGCCACGCGCACGGGCGCGAGCTTGTCGTGGCTCTTCTCGACCTTGAGGACGGCGATGTCCTTCGTCGGGTCGGAGCCGACGAGACGCGCCTCGAGCTGGGTCTGGTCCCCGAGCGTCACGAGGAAGGCGTTGCCGCCCTGCACGACGTGGAAATTGGTGACGATGTGACCCTGGCGGTCCCACACGAACCCCGAGCCGGTCCCCTGCGGGATCGCCTGCTCGTCCATGTAGGGGCTCTGCGTGATGGCGACGTTCGTGACGTACACGACGGAGGCCGAGGCGGATTTGAACACCTTGATCGTGTTCTCCTCGTCGGGGAGGAGGCCGTGGACCGTGGTCGAGGCGGCCGCCAGGGCGAGAACGACGCAGAGGAGTCGGATGAGCATGGGCGAATTTTATATAATTTCCGCTCGTGACGACTTCCGCCCCTCGCTTCCAGCCCGAGCTCTCCGACCAGGACAAGCGCCCCACGCGCTGCCCGGCCTGCGGCTGCGACGGCCCGGAGAAGGCCTCCCCGTCCAACGAGGACGGGTTCGAGCTGCTCACCTGCCCGGACTGCGGCTTCGGCCGCACCTGGCCGCCGGTCCCGGGAGACGAGATCGGGAAGTGGTATCCCGAGCAGTACTACGGCAAGGAGAACGTCCGCTTCAACCCGGTCTTCGAGGCCCTGGTGCGGTGGTTCCGCAAGCGCCGCGCCGCCGTCCTCTACAACCGGGTCCCCCGCGGCCCGGTGCTCGACGTCGGCTGCGGACGCGGCATGATGCTCTCCTACATGCGCGAGCTCGGCTATGAGGCCCACGGCCTCGAGCTCAGCGAGACCGCGGCCCACCACGCGCGCCGCGTCCTCAAGCTCGAGGTGGCGACCGGCGATTTCCTCACGTCCCCCCACGAGAAGAGCCGCTACAACGCGGTGATCTTCTGCCACACGCTCGAGCACTTCGCGAACCCCGTCGCCGCGGTCGCGCGCGCGCACGAGCTGCTCAAGCCGGGCGGAGTCCTCTTCATCGCGGTCCCGAACTACGGGAGCTGGCAGGCCCGGCTTTTCGGCGGCAACTGGTTCCACGTGGACGCTCCCCGCCACTACTTCCACTTCACCGTCAAGTCCCTCGAGGCGATCCTCGCGCGCCACCGCTTCCGCGTCGTCCAACTCGACCACTACAGCTTCGAGCAGAACCCCTACGGCCTCCTCCAGTCCGTCTTCAACGCGGCCGGCTTCCGCTTCAACCTGCTCTACTCCCTCCTCAAGAACTCGACGGCCCGGACCGACACGGCCGTGCGCTACCCGTTCCAGACCGCCGCGCACGCCGCCCTTCTCCCCTTCCTGGTCCCGCTCGTCGTCGCCGCGACCGCCCTCGAGACCCTGTTCAAGTCGGGCGGGACCTTCGAGATGTACGCGTTCAAGGAATGATCGAGGCTCTCCTCGAACGGCGAGGGCTTTGCCTGGCCGTCGTCGCGTTCCTGTCCCTCCTCGTCCACGCGAAAGGCCTCACCGCCCCGCTCCTCGATTACCACTTCCACCGCCAGGTCAACACCGCCTCGATCGCCCGCGGCTATTGGCGCGGCGCGCTCCCGATCGCCCAGCCCCGCATCGATTGGGACGGCGGAGAGGACCGCCTCGCCGCGACGGAGCTCCCGGTCCACATGTGGCTCTACGGTAAGCTCTGGCCGGTCGGCGGCCTCGGCGAGAAATGGGGCCGGCTCATCTCCGTCGCCGCGTCCCTTTTCACCGCCCTTCTCCTCTTCGCCTTCTTCGACGAAGAACTCGGGCGGGAAGCCGCCTTCTGGGGAGCCTCCCTCTTCTCCCTTCTGCCGGTCGAGGTCTACTTCGGCCGCACCGTCCAGCCCGAGGCGACCGCGCTCCTCGCCCTGGTCGCCGCCCTCTTCTTCTGGAGCCGCTCTCTCGATGACGGCCGTCCCTGGAGCGCCTGGGCGCTCGCCGTGTCCTGCGCGTTCGTCGCGGTCGGCCTCAAGCTCCCGTACGCGCACCTCCTCGTCCCCCTCGCGGGCCTGACCTGGCGGAAGCTCGGACGCCGGACCCTCTCCGATTGGCGCATGTACGCCGCGGGGCTGGCCTCGATGGGCGGGGTGATCGCTTGGTACCTGCACGCGCGCCAAGGAGTCTACGTCGTTCCCACGCACGCCGGGGAGTACACCAACCTCCTCGATTACTCGCGCATCCTCTACTTCATCCAGTTCCAGATCTTCTCGCGCTTCCCGGAAGTGGTCATGACCTACGCCGGCGTCGTGTTCCTGGCCGTCGGCGCGCGCCGGATCCTTTGGGAGAAGCGCGACGCGTTCTGGATCTCCTGGTTTTTCGGCGTGGTCCTGCATCTCTTCGCGATGTCGGGCTACTCGCACTCCCACGAATACACGGCGCTGCCGCTGGCGCCCGTCGCGGCCGGGCTCATCGGCGCCGGCGTCGCGCGCTTGCGAGAGAAGGCAGCGGCCGCGAAGAACCGGTCCTTCGCGCTCGCGGGCGTGGCCCTCCTGCTCGTCGCGATCCCCGCGCATTCGGCCCTGCGCATCAGCCACTGGTATAGACAGGGTTTCGATTACGCCCTCGGCGCCGCCAAGGCGGCTGACGCCGTCAGCGAGAAGGGAGACCTGTTCTACACCAACTGCCAGGCCCCCTCCGTCCTCCTGTATTATCTCGATCGCCGCGGCTGGTCCGGCGAGCTGGACATGCAGGAGCCGGCGGCCGCCGAGGCCGCCGTCGACGAGCATGCCGCGAAAGGCGCGCGGTTCGTCGCGTCGGAGAAGCGCGGCCTCTTCGCCGAGCCGGACGGCTCGATGTGGAAGCGCTTCCGCGGGCGAGGCAAGCCGGTCTGGGACGACGGCAAGCTCGTGATCTTCCCGCTCGCGCCGGGGCGCTGACGCGGCGGACTGTTTCCGGAAACAGTTCGAACGATGATGATGCGCCGAGCCCTTTTCATCTGCGGACGCAATCGGCTGAGAAGCCCCACCGCCGAACGGATATTCCAAGGCCGCGGCGGCTTCGAGATCTCCTCCGCCGGGCTCAATCCCGGCGCGGACGTCCGGGTCTCGTCCGAGCTCCTCGAGCAGGCCGACCTCGTGTTCGTCATGGAGAACGCGCAGCGCGCGAAACTCATGAAGACATTCGGCTCCTGCCTGAAGGGAAAGAAGGTCGTCTGCCTCGGCATCCCCGACGACTACGGCTACATGGACTCCGAGCTGATACGCCTGCTGGAAGCTAAGGCCGGCCCGTTCTTCGCGCGCTGACGGCGCCGCGGCCTAGG
>JACPFR010000062.1 GCA_016182905.1 Elusimicrobiota bacterium | reverse complement strand
TAACGCGTGGCTCCAAAACTTCCGACGCCTCGTCGTTCGCTACGAGCGATCCGCTTTGACCTTCTTGGGTTTGGTTCATATGGCCTGCGCGCTCATCGCGCTCAAGCGAGTTGTTGGATGACTTCTATGAGATAAGACGAAAAGGATTGGATCCTCACACCATTAAATACGAAGAACTTGGAAGGAAAGCAGAGATCAAGTTGTGGGAGTTGTGCAGGTGCAAGAATGGTGAAATCGCAATCCGATTCAAGGGTTGTAAAGGCCCCACTCGGCGTACGGGGATATTCCTGTGATTTTTCAAAAGAGGCTCTCTAAATGACCGGCTCCCATGAACGACGTCCTTACATCAGAGTCGCGCTTCTCATTCGCGGCGGCGATGACCCCGCGGAGATCACCCGTATTCTCGGCATGGAGCCGGATGAGTCTTATCGCAGGGGAGCTCCGATTCCGATTCCGCCTGATGCCAAATACAAGGTAAAGAAAACGCGCGTCTACGCGGCCAGCATCTGGAAATTGAATTCACGACTCAAACAGTACTCATACAATGTCGAGGATTATGTAAACGATCTCTTGTACCGCTTGCGGCGGGTCGATGAAAAAATATCAAGTCTGGATCGTCGGCGATTCAATGTCACGATGGATGTTTCCTTGGATCTCCTTACGGATGCCGCCACGGCCGCTGCCGGACTTTCGATAGATACGATGGCTGCGCTCACGCGTCTTGGGGCCTCCTTCGATGTCGATACGTACGTATGGAATGATCTGCCTCCGTATGCAGAAGAAGGTCTAAGCCGCTTCAGCTAGTGACAGCAAGCAAGGAAATTGATGATGGGTGAGTGTTTTCGAGGCGGCGACGATAACCACCGACGCGTGTTTGACGAAGAGTTCGAAGTCTTATCCCAATGCGCGAAACGGCTCAAGGAAGAGTGCGATGACTGGATCCGAAGACAAAAACGAGAAATTCGAGGCATGGTCGCGTGGAATCTTTCAGCCGACTTCGGCGAATGACAGCGATATCAGCTTGCTTCTGGATAAGAATACTCGCATCGATTTCATCTCGAAGCTATTCCGTGAATTCGAGGGATGCTCGACGCACTATTCCGATAAGCAGGTTGCAGAGGGACTTCGGAAATTTGTCCATCCGGGCTGGAGCGACGAAATATTCCTCCTCTTTGATAAAGACATCCCTGTCCATAAACGTGCTCGGGCAATTGAGAGCTTGGCTGGCGTGCTCGATTTCTTTGGCAAGAAGTGCGGGCGGAATCTCAACGCCAATCGCGCGACCAAACTCAGCCCCCTAGACAAGCTTGGCCTCGATTGGTGGGATATTTTCCCAGCACATCCCGCTTCCGATGAGCCTGCCAGGAGAGAGCTCGACATTGCCTTCCTCTCGCTGTTTGAGAACGCACTCCAGTCATCGTCGCCGGTGGTTCAAGAACTCGCCTTGCATGGTCTTGGCCATTGGCAGCATGCCTACCCCGAGAAGATTGAAGACATGATATCTGATTATCTCCGTCGCACCCCGAATATCGGTCCGGATTTGAAAGAGTACGCGGAAGCAGCGCGAGAAGGAACAGTGTATTGAAGGCTTCTATGGACACTGTGCTCGCGCAGTCATCGCCGCTGATGCAGCCCGATAAAAGGGAGAACTTCAATCATCTCAGCACTTAAATGGCAATCAACGGGAATTTCCTTGCAGGGGAACTAGCCGGTGACCGTTAGCCACACCCTAAGTCCCATCATGAACGCATTCCGCGACCGCGCCGACGACGGCATCCCGCGGTTCCTTGGGCCTCTGATCACTGACATGAACCAAATGAAACTCCTGCATTCCGGCACAGGTCCTTCCACGGAACGCCTTCATGCCCTGACGTTCGCCATTCAAGCATCTCTCGTGGCCACTCCGGCTGAACTGTGGAGTCGGATCGAACCAGCGCTTGAGTCATGGCTCAAATCCAAAGGGGTGGAATCAGCGGGTAGTTCGGCATACTGCAACGATTTCTGCCTGGAAGCGGAGTTTCTCTACCAGTGGGGCGAGCGTCAGGGTATCGTGTCTTTGATCATCACGCGCCTGGATGAGAATCGGATTTACCTTCATGGGCGTGCATGCGAGAGTGGAGATGAGGATGTGCTTCAACTTATTCGGACCTTCCGTACAGGGTAGCAAGGTCATGCAAAACAATACCTACGAGAATTTTGTCCAGGAATTGCTTGCCACGGCGCCGGAAACACGGGGTATTTATCAGAAGCACTTGGAAGACAACGGCGAGGCTCTTCCGCATGTTTTTCTGGGAGACGTCACAAGATTCGTTATCGATTCTTACCGCACGACCAACACCGGACTCCTCTCTAGACTCCTGGATTTCCTTGAGCGGGCCGTTTCGTCACCTGATGACAAGCTTCAAGAACTCGTCGTCGTGTCATTCCTGGAGAACTTGCATCAGGCTGGGGAGGACTATGAAGGGGTGAAACGACTTCTTGGCCCGAACTTAAGGAAGAACCTGTCTCTAGTGGAGGGATAACATATGCGAAGGATTAAATCTTACGCCGCCTAGCGAATGATCCGACTTCACACCCCGTCGCGCCTGTCGTGGAGGCTGCTCGCCGCGATCCTCCCGCCCGTGGTCCTGGCGGTGAGCGCGATCGTGTGGCTGCAGTACCACCTGGCGCGGCGCGAGATCCTCGGGGCGATCGACAAGGAGACCGCGTCGCTGGCCCGCCGCCTGTCCGCCGACGTCGACGAGCTTCTCGCCCAGCGGCGGCGCGACCTGCTCACCTTGGCCGAGACGCCGCTGATCGCGGACTACTACCGGAACGTGGAGTTCGGCCTGCTCGACGAGGCCGGCGCCTACCGCAAGGAGCTCGAGCGCTATCTCAACAACTTCTCCGCCCGCACCGGCGTCTACGCGCGCATCTGCTACCTCGACGAGAACGGGAAGGTCGTCGCGGCCGTCGGCCCGCCGATGACGCCCTCGGAGCGCGGCCGCGCCCGCGACGCGGCGTTCCTGAAGGCGCGCGCCGCCGGCCCGGGCGGGCTTTGGACCTCGTCGATCGAGGAGCGCCCCGGGACCGGCCCCGTCGTGTATTACCTCAAGCCCGTGTTCGACGAGCGCGGGACGTTCAAGGGAGCGTTGGGACTCGTCTACGACCTGGCGGGCCTGCGCGAGAAGCTGCGCGGCCTCGTCGTCGGCCGTCGCGGCCGCGCCTTCGTCCTGGCCGAGAACGGGCGGCGGGTCGAGGGCCGCCCCCCGATCGACGGGGGCCTCGAGCTGCTGACGGCGAGGAGCGCGCTCAGGGACCGTCCCTGGACCGTCACCGTCGAGGCGCCGCTCGACGATTTCCTCGGGCCGCTCGAGACCGTGCGCAACGCGGCGCTGCTGACCTTGCTCTTCGGGACCGTCTGCCTCGTCGCCATCCTGCTGTTCCTCGTGCGCACGATCACGCGGCCGATCGCGGTGCTCGTGGACGCCGCGCGCCGCTTCGGCGCGGGCGACCTCGAGCACCGCATCCGCGACGCGGGCACGGACGAGCTCGGGACGCTGTCCGGGGCCTTCAACGAGATGGGCGAGCGCCTGGAGCGCAACCGCGCCCGGAACACGGAGCTCCAGTCCCAGCTGATCCAGGCCGAGAAGCTCTCGGCGGTCGGGCAGCTGATCTCGGCGGTGGCGCACGAGCTCAACAACCCGCTCGGCGCGATCTCCGGGTACGTCCAGCTCATGAAGCACGAAGGCTGCCCTCCGTCCCTGCGCCGGGACCTCGAGCAGATCTACGCGAACGTGCTGCGCTGCCGCAAGGTCGTCGACAACCTGCTCTTCTTCGTCCGCCAGAGCCGCCACGAGCGGGGAAAGGTGGACCTCAACCGGGCCGTCGCCTCGGCGCTCGAGCTCCTGGAGTACCGTCTGCTGAAGACCGAGGACGTCTTCGTGATCAAGGAGCTCGCGGCGGAGGCTGCGCTGATCGTCGGCGACTATCAGCAGATCGTCCAGATCCTGGTCAATCTGATCAACAACGCCTGCGACGCCATGGCGGGCGTGGTGCGCTACCCCGAGGGCAAGCGCCTTCTGCTCCGGACCGGCGCCGAAGGCGGGCGGGTCTTCATCCGCGTGGAGGACAACGGCCCGGGCATGACTCCCGAGGCGGAGGCGAGGCTGTTCCAGCCGTTCTTCACCACGAAGGAGCCGGGGCGCGGGACGGGCCTCGGCCTGTCGATCTGCCGCCAGATCGCCCGCGGGCACGGAGGGGACGTCTCGCTCGAGAACCGGCCCGGGCGGGGCTGCGCTTTCATCCTCGAGCTGCCCGCCGGGAACGAGGCGGAGTTCTCCCGTCTCGACAGCAGGACGGCGCCCGCGCTCCTGCCGCCCGTGCCGGGCAAGCGCGTGCTGGTCGCCGACGACGAGGCGGACATCGTCGAGGTCGTCTCCCGCCTGCTGCGGGAGGAGGGCGACGAGGTGTCGGTGGCCCACGGCGGGGTGGAGGCGTTGAAGCTCCTGGAGAACGGGACGTTCGACCTGATCATCTCCGACATGGAGATGGAGCAGGTGAAGGGCCAGGACATCTTCAAGAGGACGGTCGCGGGGGGAGGGACCTCCGCGGCGAAGGTTCTCTTCGTGACCGGGGACATCCTCAATCCCAACGTCCTCGAGTTCCTCTCCAAGACGCGCTCGGAGTACCTCTCCAAGCCCTTCGACATCGACGATCTGCGCCAGGCCGTGCGCCGCCTGCTGGCGTCCGGCGTTGACCGCCCCCGCTGATTCCTGTTACAATGGCCGGGTGCCTGAGAGCAAAACGAAGCCCGTCGCCGTCGGCGACAAGGCCCCCAACTTCTCCGCCGCCGACGAGACCGGCCGCACCTGGTCCCTCAAGGCGCTCAAGGGCAAGACCGTCGTCCTCTATTTCTACCCGAAGGACAACACCTCCGGCTGCACGACCGAGGCCTGCGACTTCCGCGACCGCTACGACTCCTTCGTCAAGAAAGGCGCGCGCATCCTCGGCGTCAGCCCCGACTCGGCGAAGTCCCACGCCGGCTTCAAGGCCAAGCACGGCCTGCCGTTCCCGCTCCTCGCCGACGAGGACAAGGAGATCTGCCAGGCCTACGGCGTCTGGCAGGAGAAGTCCCTCTACGGCCGCAAGTTCATGGGCGTCGTGCGCTCGACCTTCGTGATCGGGCCGACCGGCCGGATCCTGCAGGCCGCGCGCAAGGTGTCCGTCTCAGGCCACGCCGAAGCCATCCTGGAGGCCGTCTAAATGCCCGCTCCCCAGAACGACTCGCGCCGCGCCGCCCTCGTCAAAGGCGCGTCCAAAGCCCGGATCAAGGCGCTCATCAACCTCGACGCCTGCACCGGCTGCGAGGTCTGCATCGCCGTCTGCCCCGTCCCGTCCTGCATCGAGAAGTTCGGCGACGACGAGCCCGCGGCCAAGGGCGTCTACGTCAACTACGACATCTGCATCGGCTGCCAGCTCTGCGCGAAGGACTGCCCGTGGGACACCATCCGCATGGTGCCCTCGGCCTCCGTCGCGATGGACCAGACCTCCCTCGACTCCCAGCTCACCCATGAGCACGCCGTCTTCGAGAAGCCCGAGCTCGTGCCCGAGGAGCTGCGCGGCTTCGTCGCGAAGGCCCCGAAGGACGACCCCGCCGTCCTCGGCGTCTTCGGCAAGCAGAACCCCGTCGTCCCGGGGCTCATGAGCCCGAAGTAAGCGTCCCGGATGGGCTCGCCGCGGTGATGAGCGTCCGAACCACGCATGCACGAGGCCGCGCCGCCGCCCGCGGGCGCCCTTCACGACGGGCGGCGCCTTATGGTGTATAATTTATCGACGGTAAAAACGCAAGGAGAGTAACCGATAATGGGTAAGAAGCTGTTCGTGGGAGGCCTTCCGTACGAGACGAACGACGCTCAGTTGAAGGAGCTGTTCGGCGCGTGCGGGACCGTGGTGAGCGCGAAGGTGATCATCGACAAGATGACCAACCGCTCCAAGGGCTTCGGATTCGTCGAGATGTCCACGGACGAGCAGGCCCAGGCCGCTCTCCTGAAGTACAACAACTTCACCCTCGGCACCCGCCGCATCATGGTCAACGAGGCGCGCCCGATGGAGCCGCGCCCGGCCGGCGGCTACCCGCCCCGCCCCGCCTTCGGCGGCGGCGCGCCCGGCGGCGGCGCCCCCCGGCCCTCCGGCGGCTTCGGCGAGCGCAACCCCAACTTCGGCGCCGACAGCAAGGCCTTCTCCGACCGCAAGAACCGCTACGACAACAAGAAGAAGGGCCGCGGCGGCGAGGGCTTCGAGAAGAAGGGCGGCTTCGGCGGCAAGGGCGGGAAGAAGGGGAAGAACGACGACGATTTCGACAACGACGGCTGGTAGGCCGCCGGTGCGGCGCCTCCTGCCGGCGCTCCTCCTGCTCGCCGCGTGCGGCGGCGCCGAGCGCCAGGAGACCTTGTCCCGCGCTCCCTCGTTCCGGGCCCGGACGGTGGCCGTCGCCGCGACGCGCGGGGCCCGCGGCAAGGGCGTCGAGATCTCCCGGGCCCTCGTGCGTCGCCTCGAGTCCCTGGGCCTGACCGCCTCCGCTCTCGAGGAGTCCGACAGCGTCCTGGCCGGCTCGGCGATCGGCCTCGAGGCGGCCCGCAACCCGCGCCTGCTCGACGAGATCCGCCGCGCGACCGGCGCCGACGCGGTCGCCTTCCTCTCCCTGGACCCGGCCTGGCGCGGGCTCGAGGTCTCCGCGCTCGACGCGCGGACCGGGGACGCGGTCCTCCGCGCCGTCGCCCATCCGCGCGGCGAGGCGTTCGCGGACGCCGCCGAGATCGCCGACGCCGCCTCCCGCGCGCTCGCGCCCCTGGCCAGCGAGCGCCGCCCCGCGAGGGCCGCCCGCCCCGACGACCCCGTCGACGAGATCCCGCTCCCGTGAGCGAGAACCCGTTCGGGCGGACGGTCTATCCCCTGGCGCTCGCGCTGTGGACCGCGGCGTTCGGCTGGCGGGCCTGCGCGATCTCCCGGGACGGGGCCGCGCTGTCCCGCGAGGCGGGCCGCCTCGAGGACGAGGCCCGCGCGCTCGACGAGGGCGCGCGCAGCCTTCGGGCCCTGGCGCGCGAGGCCGGCGAGCGGGCGGGCGACGCGCGCTTCCTCCAGGACATCCCGAACATACTCCCCGAGGACAAGGGCTACCTGCGGACCCAGAAGGCCATCGAGGGCGAGGTCGGCCTGCTGCGCGCGAAGGTCGCCAAGCGCCTGAAGGGCGCCCTGCACTTGGTCATCGACGCGAAGGCCAACAAGCTCTATGTCAAGAAAGGAGCTCAGCTCCTTTGGCAGGCCGACGTCTCCGTGGGCCGCGGCGGCGTCCTCAAGGACGCCAAGAGCGGACGGAAGTGGGAGTTCGTGACGCCGCGCGGGGAGTTCCGCGTCATCGGCAAGGCGGTCAATCCCCAGTGGCGCAAGCCGGACTGGGCCTACGTGGAGGCGGGCGAGCCGGTGCCTCCTCCCGGGGACCCGTCCCGCATGGTGTCCGGCGAGCTCGGGGGCTTCGTCATGAACCTCGGCGACGGCTACCTGATCCACGGCACCAAGCGCGAGGAGCTGCTCGGGCGCCCGGCCTCGCACGGCTGCGTGCGCGTCGGCGCCGCGGACCTCGAGAAGCTGTACGCGTCCGTGCCGAACGGGACGAAGGTGTGGATCTTCGAATGAGCATGACGCTGGCGCGCCGTCTCGACAGCCTCGACCGCCGCGTCGGAGCCCTCGGGCTTTCCGCCGCCGGCGCCGCGATCATCGGCTGCCTCTGGCTGACGGGGCGCTGGGTGTCGGAGAGCGCGGCGCGCGCCGCCGACGAGCGCGCCGCCCTCGCGGTCGCGCGCGAGGACCTCGACCTGGACCTGGCCGAGCGCCGGGCCCTGAGCGCCCTCGCGTCCCGCGATTTCGCGCGCGCCAAGGCGAGCGCGGCGACCTTGTCCCGCTCGCGCAAGGCCCTGTTCGAGGGAGGGCTCGCGCTCTCCGAGGAGAAGCGCCTGCTCGAGAAGCAGCTCGAGATCATGAGCCTCTGGGTCCGCGTCGAAGACGGAGCCGACAGGATCCATCTCATGCTCGGCGACCAGATCGCCGAGAGCCTCCCGCTCGCCGGCGCGCGCCCGCGGGCCGTCGGCGGGGAGACGCGCCCGCCGCCGAGGAGCGCGGCGATCGTCAGCAAGGAGCGCTTCGCGAGCACCGAGCGGCCGAAGTCCGACCAGGTCGGCGGCCAGCTCCAATGGGAGCCGCCGCAGGTCGGCACCTCGCTGCGCGCGAGCGCGCTCGGGGAGTTCGTCCTGTTCACGAAGGAGGGGCTCGTGCTGCACGGCCCGCCGCTGAAGGAGGCCGAGCACGAGGCCTTCCCGCACCTGTGCCTCTCCCTGCCGCGGGCCGTGGCGGCCCGCCTTTACAGCCGGAGTTTCGTCGGCACGAAGATCCTCCTGACCCTCGAGACGAAGCCGTGACGCCGCCTCCCCATCGCCTGCTCACCCGTTTCGACCTGCTGTGCCTCGGGATCAACGCCGTGGTCGGCTCGAGCGTGTTCCTGTTCCCCGGGCGCCTGGCCGGCCACCTCGGCTCGGCCTCCCCGCTCGCCTACGCGCTGACCGCCCTGCTCCTGGCGCCCGTGGCGCTGTGCTTCGCGGAGGCCTCCGCGGAGCACGACCGCGCCGGCGGGCCGGCGCTGTACGCCCACGCGGAGTTCGGCCCGGATTGGGGCTTCGCCATCGGCTGGCTGTGCTGGATCACGATGGTCGTGAGCTGGGCCGCCGTGGCCAACGGCATCGCGTCGTACCTGCCGTGGGCGGCGGAGCGCCCGTATATCGGAAAGACCGTCGCCTGCCTCGCCATCGGCGGCTTCGGCGCGCTGAACTGGCGCGGCGTGCGCCTCGGGGCGTGGACCACGGATTTCTTCACCGTCGCCAAGCTCATCCCGATCGCGCTGATCGCGCTGGCCGGCCTGCACGCCCTGCCGGCGTGGCGTCCGCAGGCGCCGCCGCAGGGCTGGGGGGAGCCTCTCGGGGCCGCCTGCTTCCTCGCGTATTTCGCCTATCAGGGCTTCGAGACCGTGCCCGTGCCCGCGGGCGAGGCCCGAGACCCCAAGCGCGACGTGCCCTTCGCCGTGCTGGCGGCCCTCGGCGGCTCCGCCGTCCTCTATATCCTGGTCCAGGTCGCCGCGCTGGCCTTGGTCCCGGGGCTCGCCGCCTCGGAGCGCCCGCTCGCCGACGCCGCGTCCGCCTTGATGGGCCCGTGGGGCGGGGCGCTCGTGACCGCCGGGGCGGTGATCTCGATGACCGGCTACGTCGCCGGCTCGGCGCTGGGCGGCCCGCGCTATCTCGTGGCTCTCTCCGAGGAGGGGCATCTTCCCAAGGTCCTCTCCGCGGTCCATCCCCGCTTCGGCACGCCCTCGGCCTCGATCCTCTGGTCCACCGGCACGGCGCTGGCGGCCGCGTTGCTGCTCGACTTCGAAGGCCTCGTGGATTTCTCGAACGTCGTCATCGGGGCGCAGTTCCTGTCCACCTGCGCCGTCGTCCTCGCGCGCCGCTCCCGCCGCGCGCGGGGCCGGCTGGGCCTCGCCGCGGGCGCCCTCGTGCCGCTCGCGGGCATCGGGGCCACGGCGTGGCTCGGCGCCCAGGGCGGCTGGCTGCAGGTCGCGGCCTCGGCGGCCGTGCTCGCGGCGGGCTTCGCCCTGCGCGCCGGCGCGCGGCTCCTTTCCCGCCGGCGCCCGGCTTGACAAGATGTAATCAAACCTGTTACATATAGCCATATCCGCACAGGAGGCTATACCATGCGCAAGCTGCTCGTCGTCGCCGCCGTCCTCGCCGTCCTCTCTCCCGCCGTCCGCGCCGAAACCTACGAGATCGACTCCGCCCACTCGCAGGTCGGCTTCCGCATCAAGCATCTCGTCGGGAAGGTCCCCGGCCGCTTCACGGGCTTCTCCGGCGTCATCGAGTTCACGCCCGGTAAGCCGGAGTCCTGGAAGGTCGCCGCGAAGATCGACCCCGCGACGATCAACACCGACAACGAGAAGCGCGACGGCCACCTGAAGTCCCCGGACTTCTTCGACGTCGCCAAGTACCCCGAGATGACCTTCAAGTCGACGAAGGTCTCGGACGTCAAGGGCGAGACGGCCAAGCTGCACGGCGAGCTGACCATGCACGGCGTGACCAAGCCCGTCGTCCTCGACCTCGAGCTCGGCGGCACGACCAAGGACCCGTGGGGGAACACCCGCGCGGGCTTCACGGCCGCCGGCACGATCAACCGCAAGGACTTCGGCATCGTCTGGAACAAGACCCTCGACACCGGCGGGCTCATGCTCGGCGACGAAGTCGCCGTCTCCCTCGACATCGAGTCCGTCCTCAAGGCCAAGGAAGCTCCGGCCAAGGCCCCCGAGAAGAAGTGACGCCGCCGCTATTGACAAGCCGCGGGACCGGGGCTAGACTTAACCCGGCCGTGAGCTTCGTCCGGGCATAAAAGGAGAAATCATGAAAAAGGCACTGTTGGCGATGTTGGTTCTGACGTCATTCATTTCCGCGGCGCACGCGGCCGGCGGCAGCGATCCGAACATCGGCTGTGGTCTCGGGACCGAGCTGTTCGCGGGCAAGCTGGACAAGAAGGTCTTTGCCCTGCTCGGCGGGACGACCAACGGGACGTACACGCAGACCTTCGGCATCAGCTCCGAGACCGCGGGCTGCAGCGTCAAGGGCGGCTGGGTGCGCAACGAGAAGAAGCAGGCCGCTTACGCGGAAGTCAACCTGCAGAAGCTCTCCACCGAGATGGCTCAGGGCGGCGGCGAGTACCTGAACGCCTTCGCCTCGCTCATGGGCGCCAACGACGAGGCCTCGAAGAAGGCCTTCATCTCGATGACCCAGGAGAAGTACGACGTCCTGTTCCCGACGGCGAACACGGACTCGGCGACCATGCTGCGCAACCTCCGCGCCCAGATGGCCGTCAACCCCAAGCTCGCGACCCTCTAAGCGAGACGGCTCACTGACCGCGGGCGGGACGCCCCAGGCGTCCCGCCCGCGCTTTTCCCGCGTGACGACCCCTCGCGTCCTCCTGACGCTCGCCCTGCTCCTCGTCCCTCGCGGCCTTTCGGCCGCGGAGCCTTCCTATCGCGAGGAGCTCTCCGCCCGGGCGCGCGGCCTGAGCCTGTCCGGCGAGCGAAAATGGCTCAAGCTGCTCCACTACCGTCCCAAGGGCAAGGGCTGGCGCAGCGAGGCGGACGGAGGGAGCTTCTTCCTCGCGCCGGACGGCCGGACGGACCCCGGCGCCGAGCTCGAGGCCGATCTCGCCGCTTTCTTCGAGCCCGCGCCGGCCGAGGGCCAGCATCCCCAGTGCCGCTTCCCGGCGCGCTACCATTGGCTCAAGGGGAAGCTGGCCTTCGATCCCGCGAAGCTCCCCGAGCGCGCCTGCCCGGATTTCGAGGCCTGGAGGGGGGCCATCGACGCGTCCGCGGTGTCGGTCGTCTTCGCCAGCGCCTTCCTCAACAACCCCGCCTCGATGTACGGCCACACCTTCCTGCGGCTGCACCGCCGGGGCGGCGGCGACGCCCTGCTCGACTACACGATCAACTTCGCGGCGACCCCGGACACCAGCAACGCCCTCGTCTACACCCTCAAGGGCCTCAACGGCTCGTTCAAGGGGGAATACTCCCTCCTGCCGTTCTACATGAAGACGCAGGAGTACGGCAGCCTCGAGATGCGCGATCTTTGGGACTATCGGCTGAACCTGACGCCCGCCCAGATCGACGACTTGATACGCCACGGCTGGGAGATGGGCAGCACGCACTTCAACTACTACTTCTTCACGAAGAACTGCTCCTACCAGCTGCTGACCCTCCTCGAGGCGGCCGACGAGACACTCGACGTCGGCTCGGGCTTCTTCTGGAGCGTCATCCCGGCCGACACCGTCCGCGTCCTGCGGGAGCGTCCCGGCTTCGTGGACCCGCCGCAGTACCGCCCGTCCTTCGTCTCCGAGATCAAGGCCCGGCGCGCGCGCGCGGGCGCCGCGGAGCTCGCGCTCGCCACGCGTCTGGGCCGCGAGGTCACCGCGGAGGGCCTCCAGAGCGTGACGGCGTTCCCGAAGGCGAGCCAAGCCCTGATCCTGGAGTCCGCGAACGACTACCTCCGCTACCGCAAGGGCTACTACTTGGAGCAGAGCGCCGAGACCGTCGACGCCGTCCACGCCCTGCAGCGGGCGCGGGGCCGCCTCGGCCTGCCGCCGGCCCCGGCGCCGCTCGAGCGGCCGGTCCCGCTCGAGTCAGGACACGACACCGCGCGCCTGGGCCTCGGAGGCGGCGCGTCGAGCCGGGGCTCGTTCGAGGAGTTGGCCTGGCGGCCCTCCCTGCACGACCTCTCCTCGGTCGACGAGGGCTACATCCCGGACAGCCAGCTCGAGATGGGCGCTCTGCGCCTGCGCTTCGACAACGACGCGCGCGAGGCGTACATCGAGCGTCTCGACGTCGCCGCCATCGTCTCGATGTCCCCGTGGGACCCTTGGGTGCGCAAACCCTCCTGGAAGCTGTCCACCGGCGTGGACCAGGCCAAGGAACTGGGCTGCTCCGGGGCGTCCTGCATGTACTACGACCTCAACGCCGGGGGCGGCCTGTCCGCGCAGAGCCGCCTATGGCGGCGGGAGCTGTATTACGCTTTGGCCGAGACCGACTTCGGCTTCGGGCCGGTCCTGGCGCAGGATTGGCGGGCCGGGGCCGGCGGCACGGCCGGCGTGATCGTCGACCTGACCTCGCGCTGGCGGATGCTCGGCGAGGCGACGTACATCGAGTACGCGCAGCGCTCCGCGGCGCGCCAAAGAATGCGGCTGACGAGCTCCGTGCGCCTGACCCGGGACACGGAGATCCGGCTCGTCCTCGACCGGCGGACGCCGCACGAGGAGGCGGGCGCGATGTTCTTTCTCTTCTTCTGATGCGAATACTCCCTCTCCTGCTGGCGGCGGCGCTCTCGGGCTGCACGAACGTCTTCCTCCAGCCCGACCACGTCCACCGCTATCTTCCCACCCGCGAGGAGGGGGACTGGCAGGAGGTCCGTTTTAAATCCGGGGACGGCACCGAACTTCTCGGCATATGGTTCAACGCCCGCCAGACCCCGTCGAAGGGCGTCGTCGTCCACTTCCACGGCAACGGGGAGAACATGACGAGCCATTACCTGTTCGTGTACTGGCTGGCGGCCCAGGGTTACGACGTGTTCACCTTCGATTACCGGGGCTACGGCGGCTCCGCGGGCAAGAAGTCCCTGTCCGGCGCGGTCGAGGACTCCGTCGCGGCCCTGCGCGTGGCGCGCGGACGCGCGGGAGGCTCCCGCGAGCGGCTGATCGTCCTGGGCCAAAGCCTGGGCGGCGCGCTCGCCCTCGCCGCGCTCGACCGGGACGGGGGGGAGGGCGTGCGCGGCGTGATCCTGGACTCGACCTTCGCTTCCTACCGGGAGACGGCGAGGCTCAAGCTCGGGAGCGTCTGGCCGACCTGGCTGTTCCAGTATCCCCTATCGGCCCTGCTCATCAGCGACCGCTTCGCTCCCAAGCGTATGGTCGCCCGGCGCAAGCCCGTGCCCCTGCTCATGATCCACGCCGTCGGCGACCCCATCGTCCCCTACTCCCAGGGCCGCAGGCTCTTCGACCTCGCCCCCGGCCCGAAGGAGTTCTGGAAGCTCGACAGCGCGGGCCACACCGAGGCCCTCTACGCCCGCGCCTCCCAATACCGCCCGCCCCTTCTCGCCTGGCTCGACCGCGTGCTGGATTAGGTGGCGATCAGGTGACAGGCATTCCGGTATTTTCACTTTTCAGGCGTAGGCCTGGAGCAAAGTGAAAATACCGGAATGCCTGTCACCTTTTTAAGGCTTCGAGAGGATGCGGCGGAAGGCGGAGGACTGGGCGGAGCGCGCGGAGAGGTCGGTCTCGGCTTTGAGGGCGGCGCTCAGGGAATGGAGGTGGGAGTCGTCGCCGATGCGGCCCAGGGCGAGGGCGGCGGCGGTGCGCACGCCGCTGTCCGGGTCGCGCAGGGCCTGGGCGATCGCCTCGGCGGCGCGGGGGCTTCCGACGTCCTGGAGGGAGCGCACGGCGAGCATGCGGACCTGCCATTTCGGCTCGAGGCGGAGCGCGTCCTCCAGCGCGCCGACGACGAAGCCTTTCTTGGTGCGGCCGAGGGCCAGGACGGCGGCGTAGCGGACCCACCAGGAGGCGTCGGTGCGCAGCGCTCGGGTCAGGCGCGTGGCGGCCCCGTCGGCGGGGACGCGGCCGAGCGCCAGGGCGGCGGCGTAGCGGACGTCGGGCACGGGATCGTTGAGCGCCTCGCCGAGGGCGGGGGCGGAGACCGCGTCGCCGATGCGGCCCAGCGCGGTGGCCGCGGCGGCGCGGATCTCGGGCTTCTCGTCGAGGCGGAGCATCACGGCGGACAGCGGGGGGACCGCGGCGACGTGGCGGGGCACGGCCGCGGAATGGACCGCGGCGAGGCGGTCGGCCGGATTGGAGGCGCGCAGGCCTGCCATCAGCCAGGCCGGAGAGGGCGGGGAGATCAGGGCGTCGCGCAGGTCGCCGTCCTCGGCGGTCAGCGCCTCGAGCGGATCCTCCGCCTCGCCGAGGAGCTTGGCGTTCGGCGGGAACTCCTCGGCGCGCGAGGCGGGGGCGCCGTAGCCGGCACGGGGGACGAAGCCCGGCGCCGCGAGGGCGGACGCGGACATCATGACGGCGGCGAGAGCCAGGATCATGGGAGAACTAGTCTAACAGGTCGCCTCGGGATTCGCCACACCTTTTTTTGCGGCGGCCTTCGGAGCATCCTCGAGGATGCTCCGCGCCGGCGTCAGGCCGCGGCGGGCGTCTTGTCGGGCGCGCAGGCCTTCGCCTTCGGCTTGCTCATGCCGATGGCGAGCTTGACGCTCGCGCCGAAGGTCTTCAGCGGCTCGCCGAGCGTGTGGGACACCATGCGCACGCAGCCCAGGGAGCAGCCGGCCTCGCAGGGCTTGTGCACGTCGTTCGTCCGCAGGCGCTCGGGCGTGGTCGTCATCAGGTCGAGGGAGACGCCGCGCTGCTGGGCGCACCACTGGATCGAGCCGGCCGCGGTCACGTAGAGGAACTTGAAGCCGCCGAGGCACTTCCACGGGCGGGAGAAGTCCCCGTTGAGCATCTCCTTGAGGTGCTCGCCGTAGAAATTGACGCCCTCGAAGACGCCGTACTTGTCGAGGAGCTGGAGGTACTTCTCGCCCTTGATGGCGATCTGGCCGCCCTTGCCGTGCATGATCGAGAAGCCGAAGGCGAAGGGGAGCTCCTTCAGGGTGGCGCGGAACTCGTCGTAGTTGTTGAGGTTCTCCTCGTTGAGAACGGATTGGATCTCGACTTGGAACTTCGCCGTTTCGGCCAAGAGCTTTAATTTCGGCAGAACGGACTTCAACGACTTGTCGGACCAGTCGGTGGGGTGGAGGGTATCGACCGAGACCTGCATGAAATCGAGGCCGGCCTCGTTCAGGTCGAGGATGTTCTTCTTCGTGAGGAGAAAACCGTTGGTGATGATCGTGGCGAGGTTGGAGCCGCCGCGCTTGGACTTCACGTGGGCGACCAGCTCCGCGATCTGCGGGTGCATCATCGTCTCTCCGCCCAGGAAATCGTAGACGAGGACGCCCAACTCGTCGAGCTTGTCGATGCGGGCCTTCATCGTCTCGAGCGGGATGATGGGCGCGCCCGGGGTGTACTCGTCGCAGTAGGAGCACGTCAGGTTGCAGTCGTCGGTGACGACGACCTGGGCGTACATGGGGCGCGAGTCGAGGACTCTTTTCGCGCCGGTGAGGACGAATCGCTTGTCGACGGCCATGGGGAATTATACCATTCGCCCGTCGAGGATGGTAGAATGCCTCCATGATCGAGACTCTGCTGGCGCTGATCGCGGGCGGGACCGTGGGCGTGGCGGCGCGCTGGGCCGTTTCCGTCTCGGCGCTGGCTTTCCTCGGGGGCTGGCTGCCGTGGGGGACCTTCGCGGTCAACCTGAGCGGCTGCCTGCTCATCGGCTTCTTCGACGCCGCCGCCGCGAAGCGGGGCTTCGGCGGGCCCCACGGCCGCATGCTGCTGATGACGGGCTTCTGCGGCGGCTACACGACCTTCTCGTCCTTGATCCTCGAGCTCGACTCGCTGCTGCGCGCCGCCCCGCTGCGCGGCGCGGGCTACCTCGTCGCCAGCGTCGCGGCGGGGCTGGCCCTGTTCCGGGCCGGCGCCTTCCTCGGCGGCCGCTGATGCCCAACCGCCTCGCCTCCGAGAAGAGCCCGTATCTGCTCCAGCACAAGGATAACCCGGTGGACTGGTATCCCTGGGGCCCGGAGGCCTTCGCCCGGGCCAAGGCCGAGGACAAGCCGATCCTGCTCTCCATCGGCTACTCGACCTGCCACTGGTGCCATGTGATGGAGCACGAGAGCTTCTCGGTGCCCGCGACGGCCGCCGTCATGAACGAGCATTTCGTGTGCGTCAAGCTCGACCGCGAGGAGCGGCCCGACGTCGACAAGGTCTACATGACGGCCGTTCAGGCGATGACCGGCCAGGGAGGCTGGCCGCTCAACGCGTTCCTGACCCCCGACCTGAAGCCCTTCTACGGGGGCACCTACTTTCCGCCGGACTCCCGCTACGGGCGCCCGTCCTGGACGGGCCTCCTCGAACGGCTGGCCCAGCTCTGGCGCGAACGGCGCTCCGACATCGAGAACGACGCGGAGAGCCTCGCGCGCACGGTGACGGCGTACGCCTCGGCCGCGGACGAGGCGCGGGGGCGCCCGGAGGCCGCGGCCCTCGAGACGGCGGAGAAGAATCTGCGCGCGTCCTTCGACGCCGAGAACGCCGGCTTCGGCGAGGCGCCCAAGTTCCCGATGCCGGCGAACATCCGGTTCCTGCTGAGGAGGTTCGCGCGGACCGGGGACCCGGACGCGAGGACCATGGCGGTAGAGACCCTGCGGGCGATGACTCGCGGGGGGATCTTCGACCAGCTCGGGGGCGGGTACGCGAGGTACTCGACGGACCACGCCTGGCGGATCCCGCATTTCGAGAAGATGCTGTACGACAACGCGCAGCTGCTGGAGAACCTCGCGGATGCCGTCAACGTTTCGCACGACGACGAGCTGCTGAGAGCCTTGGAGCGGACGGCGGCGTATCTCGAGCGGGACCTGCGGGCGCCGGGCGGGGGGTTCTACTCGGCGGAGGACGCGGACAGCCTGCCGTACGACGAGCCGGGCGGGCATAAGGCGGAGGGGGCGTTCTATCTCTGGCGCAAGGGCGAGATCGAGGGCGTCCTCGGGAAAGACGCGGAGGCGTTCTGCGCGAGGTACGGCGTGGTGGAGGGCTCGAACGCGCTGGCGGATCCGCACGGGGAGTTCGAGGGGAAGTGCGCGCTGTACGAGAAGGACCCGGGGGCGATGAGCGTGGACGCGGCGGCGAAGGCGCGGGAGAAGCTGTTCGAGGAACGGGCGAAACGGCCGCGGCCTTCGCTGGACGACAAGGTGCTCGCCTCGTGGAACGGGCTCGCGATAGCGGGGCTGGCGCGCGCCTACGGCGCGACCGGAAACGGGAAGTATCTGGAACTCGCTGAAGGCGCCGCGGACTTCGTCCGCCGCGAATTATCGTCGCCTGACGGGAAGGCCTTGTGGCGACGATGGCGCGACGGGGAGAAAGCGGTCAACGGCATGGCTGACGATTACGCGAACATGGCGTACGGGATGCTGGCGCTGTATGAGGCCTCGTTCAAGCCTGGGCATCTCGCTTGGGCGAACGACCTCGCGATGGAAACCATTCGCCGCTTCGCGGCGGACGGCGGGGGGCTCTTTCAGACGGGCCAAAATGACGGCGGCGAACTTTTCACGCGCTCCATCGAGAACCACGACGGAGTGGAACCGGCGCCCAGCTCGGTGATGGCCGACGTTTGCTTGCGGCTTTACGACCTGACGGGCGACGAACGATTTAGCCGCTTCGCAAACGATACCTTAGAGCGATTCGGGCCTTCCTTATCCACGCGGCCGCTCGCGATGCCCTTCCTTTTGGCCGCTTGGGACAGGGCGCTCGGGAAGACGGCGACCCTTGTGATCGCCGGCGTGGATCTCCCGGGGGGAGAGGAGCTTGCCGGAGTCGCGCGGGAGAGACTGAGACCCGGACTCGTTTTCGCCGCCTTCGCGCGGGCCGACCGGGCGGCGTTGGCGGAAGTGATCCCGATCGTCGCTGAGATGGCCGACGCTCCCCGCGCGCGAGCCTATCTGTGCGTCGGCCGGGCGTGCGGATTGCCGATCGAAGATCCCTCCGAATTGCGCGAGCGCTTGAGCTAGATCATGGCCGACGAGCGAACGGAAGAACAAAAGCTCAAATCCAAACGGACTCATGCTCTCGTCATGATGATCCTCGGCGCCATCATGTCGCTCTGCGCCTTGGCCGCCGGGCTCATCGCCATCAGCCCGGGCGTGTTCCCGTCGTGGATGACGGGCGGCTGGGGCCGCCGCGCCTCCGCGGCGTACCGGACGCCGGCCAGGTCACTGGTGGCCTTCGGCGAATTCCACCCGGGGGCGCTGTCGCTGGCCAGGGCGCAGGGCAAGCTCGTGCTGCTGCATCTCTCCCCGTCCTGGTCCCGCGAGGCGCGGCTGATGGAGGAGACGACCTACGCCGACCGGAAGACCGCCGAGTGGATCGCGGCCAATCTCGTCGCCGTCCGGGCCGACGCCGACGAGCGCCCCGACCTGGCGTACCTGTACGGCGTCGGGGCCTGGCCGACGACGGCGCTGGTCCACCCCGACGGGCGCGTCCTCGCCGGGGCGGCCCGTCTCACGCCGAAGCTGCTGCTGCCCTGGGCGGAGCTGATCCTGCGCACCGTCAAGGACGAGCCGGCCAAGGCGGACGGCTTCGCGGCCGACGCGCGGCGGCGGCTCGAGGCGGTGCGCCGCCGTCCGGAGCCCGCGCCGGGCCCGGACGACGCCGTGTGGGGCGGCGCCCATCATGCCCCGGGCGAACACGCCAAGACCTTGGCCGACCAGGCCCTGGTCGTGCTGTCGACCGACGCCGCGCGGGCGAAGTCGGCCCTGGCCTTCGTCGAGGCCTTCATGACCTTGCCCGGGGGCGGCTACGCCGCCTCCGTGAGCGGCGAGGTCGTCCTCGCCGACGGGCGGATCGAGGAAGGCTCGTCCTATTTCGCCAAGGACGACGCCGGCCGGCGCGCCTCGGGCCTGCCCGCCGTGGACCGCCGGATCTTCTCGGGCCCCAACGCCGACATGGCCCGCGCGGTGCTCCTGTCGCGGCAGGCGACGCCCGCGCAGAAGTCCCACGCGCGGCGCACGCTCGACTTCGTCTGGACGCGCCTCGTGCGCGACGGCCGGGTCCGGCGGGCCGCCGGGGGCCTCGAGGACTGGCCGCCCGACCAATGGGCCGTCATCGAGGCCGAGCTCGCCGCGGGCCGCGTCGAGCGCGCGCGCAAGGTGTTCGCGCGCCAGGACACGCCCGCGCTGCGCGCGCCGGGCCCCAACGCCTACGCCGACGCGCTGCGCAAGCGGTTGACGCGACAGTAGCCGTTTCCGGAAACAGTCGCGACTCGCGCCGGCGCCGTCGTTAAAAGTCGTCCTTGGACGGCGCCGCGGAGCCCGCGGGCTTGAGGGAGAAGAGGTACTCGACGACGTCGTCGATCTCCTTGGCGCTGAGCTGCTCGCCCCACTTCGGCATCTGCAGCATGGGCGGGGGGAGCTTGGAGTCGTTGGGGATCGGCACCGCGCCGCCCTTGATCTTCTCGTGCAGCTCGGCCTTGCTGAAGCCCTCGGTGACCTTGGTCAGGGAGTTCACGAGGCCGCCGGCGACGTTGTTGTTCGGGTAGCCGCCGTAGCCGTCCTTGGCGTGGCAGGAGACGCAGCCGACCGCGTTGAAGATGACCTTGCCGCGCTCATGGGCCGGCATGGCCTTCGCCGCCTCGGTCTCCCAGGGCTTGACCTTCCAGGCCTGGCTCTTCTGCGCGGACAGGTAGGCGACGAGGTCGGCGCGGGTGGAGTCCTTGAGGTTGAAGTTGGGCATGACCGTCTTCGGGTTCCAGGCGTGCGGGTCCTTGAGCCATTGGTCGATCCAGGCCGAGGACTTGCGGAAGCCGAGGTTCGTCAGGTCGGGGCCCCAGGCGTGGCCCTTGTCCCCGATCATGTGGCACTTCACGCAGCCGAGGCCGTTGAAGTCGCGTTGTCCGCGGGCGATCGGGTCGGACTCCTGAGGCTGAGGCGAGCAGGCGGCCACGGCGAGGAGCAGGGCGGGTAGGATCCAACGGTTCATGTCAAACGCCTCCGAAGAGTATCATGCCGAAGATGAGCGGAAGAAAAGCGAGCGAGGCCAGGAACAGGCGGCGGTTGTCGGCGACGGTCATCGTCCAGCTGGCGCGCAGGCCGAGCAGCAGGAACGAGCCGGACACGGCGAACGCGCCGATGGCGTAGCCGGGGCGGGCCAGGCCGACCAAGGCGGGGGCGATGGTCGCCGGCAGCAAGGTGAAGGAGTGGATGGCGATCTGGATGGCGGTCGTCCCGCCGCCGGGGTGAACGACGGGCATCACCTTGAAGCCGGCGCGCGCGTAGTCCTCGCGGTAGATCCAGAACAGCGCCAAGAAATGGGGGATCTGCCACAGGAACTGGATCGCGAACAAGGTGACGGCGCGCGCGTCGAGGGGGCCGCCGGCGGCGACCCAGCCGATCAGCGGCGAGGTGGCCCCGGCGGCCGCGCCGATCCAGGTCGTCTGAGGCGTGACCTTCTTCAGAGGCGTGTAGACGAGCACGTAGAGCACGATGGTCGCGAAGGTGAGGAGCGCGGCCGTCGCCCCGCCCGCGGCCCAGACGATCGCCGTGCCGGCCGCGCCGAGGACGAGGCCGAAGGCCAGGGCGGCCCGGGGCGCGATCCGTCCCGTCGGCAGGGGGCGGTTCTTCGTCCGGCTCATGAGGCCGTCCTCGACGATCTCCAGGCGCTGATTGAGGGCCCCGCAGGCGGCCGCGGCGAGGGAGGCCCCGAGCATGACGAGGAACAAGGAGGCCGTCGCCGCCCCGCCGGCCAGCGCCCAGCCGAGCCAGACGGTCAGCGCCACCATCAAGGCGATGCGCGGCTTGGCGAGCTGGACGTAGGACTTCACGAGGCCTCCGCGGTGCGGCGGGACTTGAGCGCGAGCAGGAGGAAGGCGGCCAAGGTGAGCGCGCCGCCCGAGAGGTGCGCGGTGCGCCACAGCGCGGCCTCGCGGAAGCCGAGGACGATGGTCGAGTCCACGCGCACGAGCAGGGCGAACAGGCCCAAGGCGAGCTGGAAGGGGACGGCGAAGGCCAGGAGCAGAGCCGGGCGCTTCAGGACGGCGGCGCGAGAGCGGAAGGCCGTGAAGCAGGCCAGGGCCGCCAGGACGACCACGGAGCAGGCCCACAGGATGTGCCAGCCCAGCCCCTGCCCGGTGTGCTTGACGAGCGCGCCGAGAGCGAGCTGGAGGTAGGCCGCGCCGAAGCCGAGGACCGAGAAGCGGAACACGCGCGACCAGCCGGGCCCGAACGCGGTCTCCGGCCCGGAAAGGGCCACGGCGGCCAGCAGGACGCAGAACACGCCTTGGCCGAGGCAGGCGTGGGACATGGAGACGGCGGGAGGGAGCTTGAGCAGGACGGTCAGGCCGCCGAGCAAGGCCTGGAGGACGATCCCGACCGAGGCGAGCCGGGCCGCCGTGCGGGCGCCGGACGGCACGCCGGGGCGGCGCGAGAGGACCAGGAGGACGAAGGTCATCACGGCGACGGTCCCGGCGAACAGGCGGTGGCCGTGCTCGTAGAAGATGCCGCCGATCATGGGCGGGTTCATCCCGCCGAAGGAGAGAGGCCAGTCCGGGACCGCGAGGCCCGAGCCCGTCGAGGTCACCATCCCGCCCGCGAACAGCAGGAAGAAGGCCGCCGTCGCCGTGGCCTTGGCACAGGCGGTGAACGGCGCGTCGCCGGCGGGGCGGCGGAGGCTGGGGCGCGGAGGGCGGGCGGCCATCGTGTTCATCCGCCGGTCTCGTCGGCGGGGCGGTCCTTCTCGACCTTATAGAGGAGCCAGCCGATGCCGCCGAGCATGCTCATCGTGACCGTCAGGAGCACGATGATGCCCCACCAGAAGCCGTCGATCAGGCCCTTGTTCGCCTTCGCGCCCCCGAAGCACACCGCGCACGCCGACGCGGCGCCGGGGATCAGCGCCGGAAGGAGGGCGAGGCCGAGGGCGAGCGGCCTCACGCGGGCAGCCTCACCGAGCGGACGTGCCAGACGAAGTAGCCGATCGAGGCGGCCGCGCCGGCGAGGCTCGAGTACAGCAGCCACGGCGTCTTAAGCCCGGTCGGGTTCCCGCCCGAGGCCCAGTAGCCGGTGAAGGCGAACAGGGCCAGGCACAGGACGACGAAGAAGCGGTGGAAGTTCTTGAGGGACATGTCAGCGGCCCTTCTTCGGGGCGGCGGGAGCCTCGAGCTCGACCGACTCGGTGACGGACTCCGGGTGCTCGGAGCCGTGGCCGCCGGGGTGCTGGGCGGCGACGTCGGCCGGGCTCGTGATCCGGCTCGAGATCATGACGAAGTCGAGCATCGGCAGGACCAGGATCAGGGCGCCGCCGATGGTGAGCCACAGGGCCCGGTGGATGAGCTTGTTCTCGCCCCACAGATGCATGAACAGCGCCCCGACGAGGGACGCCTTGATCGCGGCGACGAAGAGGCCGAGGGCGACCGCCTGCGGGCGGGGGAGGTGGACCTTGGAGATGGCGACCGTGATCAAGGTCAGGACCATGAGGGCGAGGAAGACCTTGACGTAGAGGCCGACGTTCGGCCGGTGCTCGTCGTGCTGCGCGTCGTTGTTCTTGGACATGATCGTCTCCTAGAGGAGGTAGAGCGCCGGGAACAGGAAGATCCAGACGATGTCGACGAAGTGCCAGTACAGGCCGGCGCCTTCGACGCGGCCGAGGAACAGCGGGTTCGCCCAGTGCTCGTCGACGGAGCTCATGTACAGCAGGCCCGCGTTGACCGCGATCCCGCCCAGGATGTGGATCCCGTGCAGGCCGGTCATCGTGAAGTAGATCGCGTAGAACACGCTCGTGTGCGGCCCGATGCCGAGCTTGAACTCCGCGCCGTACTCGAAGGCCTTGACCACGAGGAAGCCGAGCGAGAGCAGGATCGTCGCCGCCATCCACTTCTGGAAGCCGGCCTTGTCCTTGTCGTACGCCTTCGCGTAGGCCATCACGATGGTCACCGACGAGCTGATGAGGATCACCGTGTTCAAGGTCGCCAGCGGCACGTTCAGGACGTCCCAGCCCCAGGGCCAGGAGGTCGAGGCCATGCGCAGGACGATGTAGCTCGTGAACAGCGTCGCGAACAGCATGATCTCGGAGGCGAGGAACAGCCACACGCCGAGCTTCGCGTTCGTGACGCCGCTGTGCGTGTCCGGGTTGTTCATGATCGCGGCGGGGTTGAAGGTTTGGCTCATGTTATTAGTTCTTGTCCGTCTGCATCCAGAAGTCGGTCTTGCGGCCGGGGACGGAGTACTCGTACGGCCCGCGGTACACGGTGGGCGTCTTCTCGAAGTTGCCGTGCGGGGGAGGGGACGGGCAGGCCCACTCGAGCGTCGTGGCCTGCCACGGGTTCTCCGGCGTCTTCTCCCCGTTCCACATGCTGTTGAAGAAGTTGTAGATGAACGGGATCTGGAACAGGGCCAGGAGGTAGGCCGAGTACGTCGCCACGACGTTCCAGCCCTGCACCGGCAGGTTGTGCAGCTGCGCCGTCGGGTCGTACAGGCGTCGCGACGCGCCGCCGAGGCCCATGAACAGCATCGGCAGGAAGATGCCGACCATCGTGGTCGTCGTGCCCCAGAAGTGGATCCGGCCGAGCGTGTCGTTCATCTTGCGGCCGTACCACTTCGGGAACCAGTAGTAGGTCCCGCCCATCAGCGCGATGATCGAGCCGGAGACGACGACGAAGTGGAAATGGCCGATCACGTAATAAGTGTCGTGCAGGTAGATGTCGGTCACCGTCAGGCCCAGCGGCAGCCCGGTCAGGCCGCCGATGGCGAACAGCGGGATGAAGGCCAGCGCGAAGAGCATCGGCACGTTGAAGCGGATCGAGCCGCCCTTCAGGCTGAACACGAGGCAGGTCATCAGCGCCACCGACGGCACCGAGATGATCATCGTCGTGACCAGGAAGAAGTTGCTCAGCGACGCGCTCATGCCGGAGATGAACATGTGGTGCGCCCAGACCATGAAGCTCATCAAGCCGATGGCGATCATCGAGAACACCATCGTCTTGTAGCCGTGCAGCGGCTTGCGCGTGTTGTTGGCGATGATCTCGGCGACGATGCCCATCGGCGGCAGCACGAGGACGTAGACCTCGGGGTGCGCCAGGAACCAGAACAGGTGCTGCCACAGCAGCGGCTGGCCGCCGCCGGAGCCCGCGTACGCCTGTCCCAGGATGACGAGGTCCTTGGGCAGGTAGAAGCTCGTGTGGAACACCCGGTCCATCAACTGGAGCACCGAGGCCGCCTCCAGCGGGGGGAAGGCGAGCAGGAGCAGGACCGAGGTGACGAACTGCGCCCACACGAACACCGGCAGGCGCCACAGGCTCATGCCCGGCGCGCGCATGTTGATCGTCGTGACCAGGAAGTTGATTGCGCCGAGCAAGGACGACGTGATCAGGATGACCATCGACAGCAGCCACACCGTCTGTCCGGGGTTGATGATGGACAGGGGGGGGTACGAGGTCCAGCCGGACTGCGCCGCGCCGCCGGGCATCAGGAACGACGCCAGCATCAGGATGCCGCCCGGGAGGTAGGTCCAGTACGACATCATGTTCATGCGCGGGAAGGCCATGTCGGGCGCGCCGATCTGCAGGGGCAATACGTAGTTCCCGTAGGCGCCCACCGCCAGCGGCACCACGCCGAGGAACACCATGATGGTGCCGTGCATCGCGCCGAGCGAGTTGTAGAACTCTCCGCTCATCACGCCATTTGGAGCAAGGTCGCTCGGAAAGAGTCCCCCGAAGAAAGGGATCGGAGTGCCCGGGAACGCGAGCTGCCAGCGCATCAGGCCCATCAGCGCGAAGCCGACGAGCAGGAAGATGAACGAGGTGATCAGGTACTGCAGGCCGATGACCTTATGGTCCACGGAGAAGACGTACCGCTCCATGAAGGAAAGCTCGTGGCCGCCGTGGGCGTGTTCGTCGTGAGCCATGTTAGAACTCCTCCGCGGGATTGGTGGGCTGGGCCGACGCGGGGATCGTCGCGAGGCGGCTCTTGTACCAGGCGTCGAACTCCTCCTGGGTCTGCACGTGCACGTCGCCGCGCATCAGGCTGTGGGCGAAGCCGCACAGCTGGGCGCAGGTGATCTCGAACTTGCCGGTCTTCGTCGGCGTGACCCACATCGGGATGTTGAGGCCCGGCACCGCGTCCTGCTTGAGGCGGAACTCGGGGATGAAGAAGCTGTGGATGACGTCCTTCGACAGGAGGTCGATGACGACGGTCCGGTCGACGGGCAGGCGCATCTCGTTGCCCATGACCACGTCGTCGGCCGAGTCGGCGTGCGCCACGTCCAGCCCGATCGGGTTGCTGAAGTGCGTGAGCTCCATCTTGCGCGGCCCGAGCTTGCCGTCGGGGCCCGCGTAGTGGATGTTCCAGCCGAACTGCTCGGAGACGATCTCGACCCGGATCGGGTCCTTGACCTCGGGCACGCTCGCCTTGATGCTGCTCCAGACCGGGATGGCGTAGAACACGATCAGCGCGACCTCGAACGTCATGATGACCATGTCGGGGATCAGCGACTTCAGCTCGCCCTTGTTCTTGTACAGCATCTGCGCGAAGGGGAACTTGGAGATCGAGTCGGGCACCGAGATGCGCGCGGGGGTGTCGTCATGGTCCTCGCGCACCGCGTTATGCCCGGGCCGCGCGCGGAACTTCACGAGGAGATAGACGAAGAAGGTGCCCCACAGCACGAAGATGCCGAGCATCGCCGCGTGGATCAGCCAGATGCCGAAGTCGATCTTTCCGGCATAGCTCGATGCGGCGACAGGCAGCGACCAACCGTATTTTCCCATTCGATCCTCTCTGAGGAAAAAATCAGCGACGCTGGATTCTATCAAACCCGAAGAAAAGGCGCAAAGACATGCAACAAAATGTCCATTTTGGCGCTACAAAATTTAACAACGACAAAAATCACCGGCGATCGGCCCTCGCTCATGAGAAAGCGACAAAACCGGCCCCTCGCCGCAACGCCGCCGCTCGCCTCCTCCTGATATCCTCTGCGTGGATGCTCCGGCTCCTCCTCACGCTGGCGATGCTCGTCTGCGCCGCCCCCGCGCGCGCCGTCGAGGCGTTCCCGAGGACCCTCGTCTTCCAGCCCCTGCTCGCCGACCCGCGCTGGCCCGCCTTCTCCGGCGCGATGCAGAGCTACTCCCGGCGTCCCGGCTCGAAGGTCCTCTGGGCCGCGAACTTCGGCGAATCGCTCCCGTTCGTCGGCAGCCGCGACGACGAGCGCTGGCAGTTCGGCATGCACGCCGCCGTCTTCACCATCTGGGACGTGCAGACCGAGTCCCAGGAGCTCATCAACACCGACTTCATCGTCGGCCTCCCCTACTCCTGGCGGAGGGGCTCCTGGTCGGGCATGTTCCGGCTGTTCCACGTCAGCACGCACTTAGGCGACGAGTTCGTCCTCGCCAACACGCGGGTCCCGCGCGTGAACCTCAGCTACGAGGCCCTCGACGCCAAGCTCTCCTACGACTTCGAGCGCGGCCTGCGCGCCTACGGCGGCGCCGGCTCCATGATCCGCAAGTACCCGCCCGAGGTCAAGCCGCTCTTCTTCCAGCTCGGCGGGGAGTGGCTGGGACCGCTCTTCGCCCGGAACATCCTCCGCCCGGTGGCCGCCGCGGACCTCTCGAAGATCCAGAACCACGGCTGGCCCAACACCAACGTCTCCCTGCGCGCGGGCGTGCAGATGCAGAACCTCCTCCTGCGCACGCGCTGCCTCCAGCTCCTCGTCCAGTACTACCGCGGCCACGACCCCAACGGCCAGTTCTACGGCGATGCCGTCGAGGAGGTCGGCCTCGGCCTGCACGCCTACTTCTAGAAGTGGAAGCTGAGGCCGACGTCCGTGTAGCGCTCGCGCCGGCGGTACAGCTGGCCGAAGGGGGAATAGCCGTCGAACCTCCCGACGAACGCCCGCATCGAGCGCGGCGCCCCGTCGATGCCGACGATGATCCCGGCCACCGTCCGCCAGTTCCCGCGATAGGAGGCGTTCTCCCGGAACTGGACGTCCTGGGCGGCGAACGCCTTCATGAGCCTCAGGCCGAACGCCCGCGAGGTCAGCTCGACGCCGGCCTGCGCGACGCGCCGCGCGGGATCGGGGACGGTGTGCAGCAGATACGTCGCGCCGCAGTAGACCCTCAGCCAGGCCAGCGGCTCCGCCGAGAAGGTGAGCCGCGCGCCGTCGATGGAATACCGGAACCCCTGGTCTCCCGTCCTCCGTATGTAGTCGTCTCCGAGATGGGAGCTCTCGTGGAACAGCATCGCGCGGGCCGAGAAGCCGCCGTGCCTCGCCGCCACCGGCAGGTTGCCGACGAAATCCACGGTCTCGAACGCGTTGAGCGAGCCGCTCAAGGTGAACCTCGAGTACGCCATCGCCTCGACGTTCCACTGCCAGGACCAGGCGTCGTCCTCCGTCCGCCAGCGGGTCATCCCCCAGCTATGACCGAGCGCCGCGTCGGCCCTGTCCTTGCCGTCGAGCCGGTAGTACGCGGCCCCGAGCTGGATGCGCCTCGGGTCGGCCGTCAGCTGACGGAACACCTTCTCCGACTCGGGGAAAACGTCGAGGGGCGCGCTCGCCGCGGCGTTCGCGGCGAGCAGCGACAAGAGGACGGCGACGGGGAGCGCTCCCGGCATGCCGGCATTCTAGCGCCCGCCTCGGCGCGGGGCCATATCGGCCGGGTCACCGAACGGCGACGACTAGAAGTCGGCTTTTTCCTTGCCGGACAGGCTCAGCAGGTAATCCGCGACGGCCTCGATCTCCTTGTCGTCGAGCGCCTCACCCCAGGCGGGCATCCGGATCAGCGGCGCGGGGCCATTCTCGTCGGCCTTCTGCGACTGGGGCACGCCTTTCTTGATCTTGGCCGTCAGCTCCGCCTTGCTGAAGCCCTCGGACGCCTTCTTGAGCGGGGGGATGAGGCCGCCCTTGACGTTGTTGTTGGGATAGCCGCCCGCGCCGTCGATGCCGTGGCAGCCGACGCAGCCGGCGCGGTTGTAGATCACGCGCCCGCGGGCGACCGGGTCCTTAATAAGGGAGGGCGCGTCCCAGGGGCGGGCGCCCTTGCCCCAGTCCTGGCCCTTGAGCATGGCCATGTACGCCACGACGGCCTTGCGGGCGTCGTCGGACATGCGCCGGTTGGGCATGAGGGTATCCTTCTTCCAGGCCTGGGGGTCCTTGATGAAAAGATCGAGCCACTCGGGGTTGTGGCGCATGCCGACCATGGTCAGGTCCGGACCCACGGCGGAGCCGAGGTCGCCGACCTTATGGCAGGACGCGCAGCCGGCCTGGACGAAGTACGCCTTGCCGGCGGCGGGGCCGGTGGGAGCGGGCTGGTTGCAGGCGGCGGCGAAAAGGGAGGCGGCGAGGAGTAGGCGTTTCACGCGCTGATTCTACTAAACCGCTCTCAGTCCGGCCAGAGGTCCCGGAATCGACGGCTGATAATCACTCGTCCCGGGAATAGTTCGCGTGTCGTTTTCGACACCATTTGATGCTGCGTGAGAAACCTTCTTTACTCCCATCGATGGGAGCAAATCAACTGTTTCCGGAAACAGTTGCCGTTCAAACTTTATGCTTTTGCCGTCTACGGCGCTTCGTCCGTCGAACTCGCATGCAGCGGAATATCCCGGAAAGCCACCCCAACCGGAAAAATGGTAAAATGTCGCCGTATTCGGAGGAGCTTCTTATGGGCGGTCTCGGAACCACGGAAATCGTCATCATCGCCGTCGTCGCGCTGATCCTCTTCGGACCCAGCAAGATCCCGGAGTTCGCGAAGCAGTGCGGCCGCGCCATGAACATGTTCAAGAAGGGCCTGAAGGAAGGCATCGAAGACGACGATGCCGCCAAGAAAGACGAGACGGTCAAGAAGCCCTGAACAAGCCCGTCACCGTCTTCGCCGCGGGCTGCTTCAACCGCGTCCACGCCGCGCATGTGCGCCTGCTGCGCTCCGCCCGCGTCCTCGGCGACGTCCTCGTCGTCGTGCTCTCCAACGACGCTCACAATCGGAAATCCAACGCCGTGCCCGCCAAGACCCGCAAGAAGTGGGTCGAGGCCCTGGGCATCGCGGACAAGGTCGTCATCGGGGATCCCGAAAGCTTCGCCGAGACGATGCGAAGGGAGAATCCCGACATCCTCGTGCTCGGCTACGACCAGAAGCTGCCCGACCCCGAGACCGAGAAGGCCGTCAAGGACATGGGCGTCGACGTGATCGTGATGCCCTGGTTCCCCGGGAAGGAAGACCAGTCCTCGTCGTCCTGCGGCTGAGCGAGACGCGTGAAACGCGACAGGATCTACCTGTTCTTCGCCGTCAACTATTTCGCCCAGGGCATGGGCGGGCTCGCCTATGAGCCGGTGTCGTATTACCTGAAGGACGCTCTCGGCCTCGGACCGGCGCAGGCCGCGATGTTCGTGGCCTGGATGACCTTGCCGCTCACGATCAAGCCCCTGTTCGGCGTGCTGACGGACTTTCTGCCGTGGGCGGGCAAGCGAAGGGCGCCGCACCTCGTGGCGGTGTCCTTGCTCACCTCGCTGGGCTGGCTGCTGCTGGCCGGATCGAAGGCGCCGAGCTACGTCTCCGCGCTGGCCCTGCTGATCCTGGTCAACGTCGGCTTCGCGCTGTCGGATGTGGTGTGCGACGGCGTGATGGTGGAGCGCGGCAAGGAGCGGGGCAAGACCGGGCTGTACCAGGCGGTGTCCATCGGGACGCTTTATGGGACGCTCATCGTGACCGGGTTCGGCGGAGGATGGCTGTCCCAGCACGCGCCGTACCGCTGGGTGTTCGTGCTGACCGCCTGCTTTCCCATGCTGACCGCGCTGTCGGCGCGCTGGATCGACGAGGCCGGCGTCGGCGACGTGAAGGAGACCGCGGCGCGGGGCTGGGGCGGCTTGTCCGGCATGTTCCGCGACCCGAAGGCCTGGGCCGTCGCGCTGGGCATATTCCTGTGGAGCTTCTGCCCGTTCCTGGGCACCGCCCAGTTCTATTACCAGAGCGAGGCGCTGCGTCTTTCGCCGCTCTTCATCGGAGGACTGTCCACCGCGGGCGGTTTGGCGGGCATGGCGGGGGCGGCGCTGTTCGGGCGCCTGACCGCCGGCGGGACGGACAAGGTCGCGCGGGCGTCGATCTGGCTCGGCGCGCCGCTGTCGCTCTTGTACTTGTTCTACCGCGGGCCGCTGTCCATCGTGATCCTGACGCTCTTGTTCGGCCTGACCGGGGTCGTGTTCCGGCTGGCGTGGATGGACCTCGCGGCGAAGACCTGTCCCGACGGGGCGGAGGCGACCGTGTTCGCCGCCTACATGGCGGTGTTCAACATCGCGGCGGCGTCGTCGAACACCGTCGGCGGAGCCCTGTACGAGTCCCTGGCCGCGTCCCACGGCGCCTACGCGGCGATGGCGCTGCTGTCTTTGGTCGGGACCGCGGGGACCGTCGCGGCGTGGCCCTGCCTGAGATACGCGCTAAGGGACGACGCGGCGCGCGCCTAGGTAGCGCCGGCCGAACCACTTATTGTCGAGGTCGGCGACCATCACGCCTTTGGACGAGGAGGCGTGGATGAAAGTCTTGGCCTTCGGGTCCACGACCATGGCCACGTGGGAGACGCCGGCGCCCATGGTGTTGAAGAAGATGAGGTCGCCCTCGCGCAAGGTCTCGGTCCTGGAGCCGGTCTTCCACTGGTCGCGGCTGACGCGGGGGATCTTGACGCGGTTCTCGCCGAAGGTGTTCTGCGTGAGCGCGGAGCAGTCGATGCCCTGGTGCGTGGTGCCGCCCCAGACGTAGGGCGTGCCGAGGTAGGAGCGGGCGGAGGCGTCGAGGCCGGGCCACAGCTTCTTGATCTCGGGGGAGGAGGCGCCGACCACGGCGGGGGTCTCCTCGACGCGGGGCGCGGGCTTCGGGGCGGGCGGCGGCGAGGGCTTGGGCTTCGTCACGCGCGGCATCGGCGGGATGCCGAGGCCGAGGCGGCCGAGGGCGTCGGTGGTCTTGCGCTGGGCTTCCTTGGCGATCGGGCTCTCCTCGACGGCTTTCTCCACGGGCTTCTCGACGGTCTCCTCGATCACGGTCTTCACCGCCGGGGGGACGTACACGGGCGGGGGAGGCAGGACCTTGGTGAACACGCCCTTGTAGTCGGGGATGACGGGCTTGGTCTTCATCCGGCGCGCCTTCAGGAACAGGGCCTTGGCGTCCGCGCTGATGCGGCCCGGCCCCTTCTTGCCCTCGAGCAAGGTGCCGAAGAGGTAGCTCGCGTAGTCCTTGGGATCGAAGCCGTTCTTGACGCCGTCGACGAGGGACCACTTCAGGGTGGTGAACTCGGAGTCGGGGAGGTTCTTCTCCATGGAGAGGCGCACGAGGTCGGCGGCGACGTCGCCGGGGACCTTGCCGTCGGTCATGTGCTTGTAGCCGTTGGCCCAGGTGGAGAGGGTGTCGGCGGAGATCTTCTTGCGGTAGCCGTACAGGGCGACGCCCTCGACGACCTCGGGGTCGGCGCCGCGCGACATGGCCTGGTAGGCGGAGAAGGCGACGTCGGCGACGCGGTCCGGGGGAGCCTGGTCGAAGGAGCCCTCGGTGAGGATGTGGAGCACCACGGGGATCGCCTTGGCCCGCTGAGGGTTGACGACCTGGACGCCGTAGTCGGCGAAGCGGTCCTTGATGGCGGACAGCAAAGCCGCGCGCTCGGCGGGCTCGTAGCCCGTGTCGGCCTCCAGGGCCTCGCCCAAGGTCTCGAGCACGTTCTTGCGCGGCTGGGCCGCGGCGGGAAGGGCGAGAAGGGCGGCGAGCGTCAGCAGGATCGCTTTCATCGTTTGGTCCTTCGGCGGATCTCGTCGCGCATCTCGTCGCCCATCTCCTCCATCTTGGAGATCTCGGCCTCGATGAGCTCCTCGGGAGAGAAGGGCTTGCTCTCGGTGATCATCAGCCGCGGCTTGGCCGGAGTCGCGACCTGGTAGGTGCGCGGCACGGAGTCGGCCGCGGGGCCGCGCCGGGCGGAGACGGCGGGCGCGGCGGGGACGAGCATGGAGGCGGGGGGCATGGGCGCGCGCACGGGCTCGGGCACGGCGGCCATGGCGGCGGCGGCCGCGACGATCGGCGCGGCGCCGCCGTAGGCGAGCTTCTCGCCCTGGGCCGCCATCCAGCGCCGGGCGACGGAGGCCTGCACCGAGAAGTTGACCGAGGTGATCGCCAGCCCGTCGGCGGCCTTGCGCGACATCGAGGTGTTCACGCCGACGAGCCGGCCCGAGGCGTCGAGAAGGGGGCCGCCGGAGTTGCCGCGGTTGATGCTCGTGTCGGTCTGGAAGGCGTTCTTGCCCTTCACGCCGCCGAGGTCGGCGAGGACGGTGCTGATCACGCCCGTGGTGAGGGTCCACAGGCCGCCCTGCTCGGGATGGCCGATGGCGGCGACGCGGTCGCCGACCGAGACCGTGTCGGGATGGCCGAGGGCGAGCGCCTCGACGCCGGGAGGGAGGCGGTCCAACTCGACGAGGGCGAGGTCGAGGGCCGAGTCCCAGGCCACGACTTTCCCGTCGATCGGCTCGACGAGGTCGCGCTGGGCGTCGCCGGTGAGCTTGGCGGGCTTGAAGTAGACGCGCACGCGCGCCCAGGGCCTGCGCGTGGAGTCCGAGACGACGACGTGGGCGTTGGTGAGGACGCGCCGTCGTCCGGCGTCGACGAGGGAGCCCGTGCCGAGCTCTCCCGTGCCGCCGGAGGCGGAGCAGAGGATGAGGACGACGGACTTCGCGGCCTTCTGATAGATGGCCTTGGGCTCGAACGGGACGGCGGGTTCGACGGGCGCGGGGCCGTCGTCGTCGACCGGAGCGGCCGCGACCGCGGGCGCGGCGGCGGCGGGGGCCCGGCCTTTGAGGTCGGCCTTGGCCAGGGCGGCGTAGACGTAGCCCGCGAGGAGATGCGCCTTGGCCTCCGCCTCCGGGGTGAGCTTCTTCTGAAGCCAGGAGTCGGAGAGGCCCTTGAGAGTCTCGTCGAGCTTGGCGGCGTCCGCGCCGGCGGTCCAGCCGGGGGCGGCGGCGCGGGCGGGGGCGGGGGAGGCGGCCAGGAGGCGGGCGTAGGCGCCCCAGCCGGCCTTCACGAGCTCCTTGTCGTCGATGCGCGCGGCGGGGCCGGAGAGGAGCGCCAGGACGGCCGGGGACGGGGCGGGCTTGCGCGGCTCCTTGGCCCAGGCCTCGAGGGCGGCGGCGGCCTCGCCGCGCGCCTCGGGCGCGCCGACGATGGAGAGGGCTTGCGTGAACTGGGACGCGGCCAGCGCCGCGTAGACCGGGCGCAGGGCCTTCTCGTCGGCGGCCGAGGCGTCCGGGCGCTTGAGCGCGGCGCGCAGGGCGAGCGCGCGGTCGAGGAGGAGCAGGTCGAGGTCCTCGCCCTGGTCCGTGGGGATGCCGCCGCGCACGGCGGCGACGGCGGCGTGGCGCCGCGCGTTGCGCACCGCGGGGGCGCCCAGGTAGCTCGAGACGCGCTTGAACAGCGCTGAAAAGGAGGAGGATTCGGCCGCGGCGGAGGGGAGGGCGGCGGCCGACAGCACGGCGGCGACGAGGAGGTGGCGCATGAACCGATTATGGCCCGGGAGGACCCCCTTGTCAAGGCGCGGCAGAATGTTAGAATCGGCCCATGGCACGCGCCCGGCTGTGGCTGAAGATCACCGGCTCCCTCGTCCTCCTCGCCGCGCTCGGCGCGGGGGCGGCCCTCGTCGCGCTCAAGGCGTTCTTCCCCGAGCCCAAGGCCCGCGCCTATGCCGTGGGCAAGGCCGGCAAGCAGCTCGGCCGCGAGGTGCGCCTCAAGCGCATCGACGCGGGGCTGACCGGCCTGCACCTGCAGGGCCTGGAGGTCTCGGAGCGCCCCGATTTCGCCGCCGGGACCTTCCTCAGCGTCGAGACCTTCAGCCTGCGCCCGAGCTGGAAGGCCCTCCTGCGCCGGGAGCTCGTCGTCGCCTCGGCCTCGGCCGACGGCCTCAAGGTCAGCGTGGTGCGCGGCGCCGACGGCTCCTTCAACTACGACACGCTCGCCTCCTCGGGCCCCGCCCCGGCGTCCGCGCCGAAGTCCCCCGGGGGCCCGGCCCCGGAGTTCAACGTCCGCCGCCTGAGGGTGTCCCGCGGCGAGGCGCTGTACCTGGACAAGACGACCGGCGCCGCCTGGTCGGCGACGGAGCTGGCCGTGAAGCTGGACGGCCTCAGCCTCTCCGAGCCGTTCGACCTCGACGCCTCCGCGCGCGTCAAGGGCAAGGCGGGAGAGCGCCCCGTCGACGCGGAGCTCGCCTTTTCCGGGACGGTCTATCCGGGCCGCGGCGCGCGCGACAAGTTCAAGCTCGAGTTCAAGCGCCTGAGCGTCGAACAGGAGGGGCTCAAGCTCTCGGCGAAGGGGAAGATCGCCGGTCTCGACGCGCCCGACGCCGCCCTCGAGGCGACGCTCTCCGCCGCGGGCAAGACCGTGCTCGAGGCGGAAGGGACGCTGCGCGCCTCGGCCCCCGGCCCCGGCGGCGAGCGCGCCGTGGACGCGGACCTGAAGCTCAAGACCCCCGGACTCGACACGACCTCGATCGCGAAGTGGGCGCCGGGGGCCGGCGTGCCCGCCTTGTCCATCCCGGCGGCCGAGGCCGCTCTGGCAGGCCGCTATGAAGGGAACGCCCTCACGATCAAGGCGCTGCGCGTCGGCTGGGACGGCGGCAAGATCGACGGCTCGGGCCTGGTCAAGGGGCTCGGCGGCAAGTTTCCCGTCTACGAAGGCCGGGCGAAGTTCGGCGTCGACGTGCCCGAGATCCGCGCCGGCCAGTACCCCTTCATCAAGCTCCCGCCCAAGTCCTTCATCCCCGCGATGCGCCTCGACGGCGAGGCGGCCCTCGCCGGCGGGGAGTTCACGCTCGCCTCGCTCGCCGCCAAGTTCAAGCAGGGCACGGCCTCGGCCTCCGGCGCGGTGCATAAGGTCGGCTCGGCCAAGCCCGTGCCCGACCTGGCCCTGCGCTTCGCCGTGGACCTCCCCGCCTTCAACGTCTCGGAACTGTGGGTCTCGTTGCCGGTCTTGCCCAAGGATTACGCCGCGCCCGGGATGCGCGTCGAGGGCGGCGCCAAGGTCCGGGGAGACGACCTCGTTCTCGACAAGGTCGAGATCAAGGGAAAGGGCGGCTCCGTCAAGGTCGACGGCACCGTGGCCAAGGCCTTTTCCGGAGAGCCCTTGCCGGACCTGGAGATCCAGGCGAACCTCGAGCTCGACCCGCTCACCGACAAGGACCTTCCCTTCCCGGGAGGCCCGCCTGGCCTCGAGCTCCCCGCATCGCGGTGGGAGGCCGACGTGTCCTACACCCCGCGCACGATCCGTCTGCGAAAATTCGACGTCAAGATCGGGAGCAACGAGTTGTCCGTGGTCGGCGGGATCTCGGACCCCGCGGGGCGAGGAGCTTTCGATCTCAACATAGTCGCCAAGCGCTTCGTCCTTGCGGAGTTGACGCGCCTGACCCCGCGTACCCGCGATCTGAAGCTCTCGGGCTCCGGCGTTTTTCAAGTTGCCGTCACGGGTACCAAGGAAAATCCGGTTTACGCCGGCAATCTTCAGTTCCGAAACGTCGGCGCCACGATCGCGGACCTGCCTCTGTCGGACTTCAGCGGCAGGGTCAAGGTCGATATGGACAAGATCAACTTGCCGAACCTGCAGGGCAAGGTCGACGGCGGCACTCTGACGATGTTCATGACCATCACGGACTATACGAAGATCCCTAAGATCGAGCTTTCGGCGGAGCTCGATCGTTTCGACCTGGGCAAGTTCCTGGCGGCCCAGAAGAAACTGCAGAAGGACGCCCTGGCGGCGAAGGCCGCCAAGGCGGAGAGGACGGGCAAGGCGGTCGTGACGAAGCCAGCTCGGCCGCTGCGAACGAGCGGCGAGGTGAAGATCGGATTCCTGATACATCCGAACGCGCAGGTACAGAAGGTCTCGGCTATCTGGGAGCTGTGGGGCGTGACCCCCGACATGAAAACGCTCAACGGCAGCGCGAGGATCGACGTCGGTGGCGGTGAGCTCCGCGCCGTCGGGGACATGGCCCTGCAGTCGCCCGTTGCGAAGGTCCTGCTTTACCCGATCCTGATCATCCAGAAGCTCAGTTTCGGCGTGGACCTCAACAGACTATCGGACCTCAGGATCGCAGGCGACTACCTGTTCAAGGATGGGATGATGACCCTGAGACGCTCTGAACTCGGCTCGAGCGCCGCCCAGGTCTCCGCAGTGGGTACGATCGACCTGCCCACCGAAGGCCTGGACCTGACCGTGACCGCTCAAGTCGGAACCATCAAGCCCATCGACGTAGCCGTAGGCGGCACGGTGGCCAAACCCACGACCAAGGTCAAGTACGTCAAGTTCATCGGGGATATCCTTCGGAGGGCTTCCGACGAAGCTACTCCGCAGTCGCCCTGAACTTGACCTCGTGAACGTCGACGTCCTGCATGATGGGATATTTCTTCGACACGCGGGCCAGTCCTTCGGCATATGCGGCGATCAGGGGCCGCGGGCCGCTCACGCGCCAGACGGCGGCCGTCTCCGCGGCGTTCAAGTTCACCGAGACCAGAACGTCCCTTAAGGGCCAATCCCGGAACTTCGAAGAATCCTTGTCTTTGTAGCTGCCGATGACCATGTCGGGGCGCAGCACCCGTTCGAGCATCGCTTGCGACTGGAAGCGCGCCTTGATCTCGAGCCCCAGATTCCCTTCGGGCCCGGTCCAGAAGAATCGGTCCGCCACGCGCACGCCCGGAACGGCCGCGTCATGCCGATCCAGGTCCTCCTTGGCGAATCGGAAGAACTCGTCCCGGGCCGCTCCATCGTTCCGGCTCCGCATCAGGATGCCGCGATAGTAAGTGCCTCGGATCAGAGACAGGATCAGGCCGGGCTTCAAGCGGGGGGGAGCGATCAGGCCCGCATAATGATGCTGGGCGGCGTCGGCGCCCCAGAGCCCCGGGAGCATGTAGACCCAGAAATCGCCCATGAACGCGAGTTCCCGGCCGCCGACGGTCGTCTTGGTGCGTTCCATGATGCCGGTGGAGAAATAGATGGTGAACCCGGGGGCTTTATCCTGGACGATCTGAGCTCCGACCGCCACGTAGGTCCCCGGCACCACGTTCAAGGCATAGAAGTGGCCGTCTTTCGAACGATCGGAGGGGATGAGGCGCGGTTGGAACAGCCCGTTCTCATCATCGACCTTGGCGAAATAGACGACGCTCGGCTCAAGCCTGAGGATCCCGATCGGCGCGATCAGCGAGACGGATATGCCGAGATTCGCGCTGTCGAAGGATTGAGGCGGGACTTTCAGCCTGGCGCGAGGCGAGCAAGCGCAGAGCGCGTGCGCCAGGACGGCCGCCGCCAGCCAAATACTGCAAATACCGGTATGCCTGACACTGATGATCCGTCGAATCGTCGGGCCTGGCACCGGATCCTAGAGGTTCTCGAAGAAGTCGCTGATCGCGGCGGCGGTCTTCTCGGCGGCTTTCCGGGCCAGGCCGCCCGCGGCGCGGCGGCGGGCCTCGCCGGCGTCGGCGGAGGCCTCGCGCTCGGAGACGTCGAAGCGCGAGAAGGTCTTCTCCTCGCGCCCCTCCTTGAGGGTGACGGTCGCGGTGGCGCGGGACCATTTCCAGCGGGCGTCGCCGCCGGAGACGGGCTCGGCGGCGGACCGGGACTCGACGACGAGGTCGCCCTTGTCGCCGGCGTTGCCGCGCTTGGCCATCATCCCCGAGGCGACGAGGCCGGTCACGATCCCGGTCTCGACCTCCTCGGCGTTGTCGCCCGACGCGATGACGACGACGTCGAGCGCCGCGAGGGCCTTCGACGCGGCGGCCTTGGCCGCGGAGACGTCGACCGTCGACGCCAGGGGGCCGCCGCCGAGCACGCGGCGGTCGTTCTCGAGGTCGAGGCGCCCCTTGAGCACGGCGGAGAGCTTGGCGGCGGCCTTGGCGCGCTCGAACTTGTCCTCGGCCGCGTCGAGGCGGGTCTTCCACTGCAGGGCGTCCGCGTCGAGCGCCGAGGTCTTCTCGGCGACGGCGGACAGGGCCTTGCCCTTGTTCAGGACGGCGAGCGCGTAATAGCGCCCCGTCGCCGCGTCCTTCCAGCGCTCGACGACCTCGGCGCCCTCGAGCATCTTCTTCGACGCGGTCCGCACGTTCTGGGCGACGGACTGGGAGAACGACGTGTTCGTCCGGTCGCCCTGGTTCACGGTGGTCTCGCTCTCGTCGACGGTGGTGTCCACGCTGACGGCGCTGGAGAACACGCGGGAGATCTCGCCGCGGGCGCGGTCGGCGGCCGAACCCTCGTCGTCGCCGCTGCCCACGCCGAGGACGTTCTGCGCGCGAGTCCAGCGCGGGCTCTCGCCCTCGACCCATGACGGCCTCGCGCCGCCCGAAGAGGACTTGTGGGACGAGGCTCCTCCGCAAGCCGACATCAGCGCGGCGGCGAC
>JACPFR010000061.1 GCA_016182905.1 Elusimicrobiota bacterium | reverse complement strand
GCGCCCGAGCCGCGGGCGCCGCAGCGAGCGGCCGCGCCGCCCGCGCCGGCCCGTCCGCCGCGCGAGCGCGGCGAGGCCCCGAAGCCCGTCTCCGCGGCCGACGCGGCGGAGGCCTGCGACAAGGCCCAGAAGCTCGTCGTCGAGCTCCTGAAGCTGATGGCGATCGCCGCGCCGACGGCGACGGCCGCGTGGGACGCCGACCTCGAGCGCGTGAAGATCTCCGTCGAGTCGCAGGACGCCTCCCTGCTCGTGGGACGGGAAGGCCGCGTGCTCGAGTCGCTGCAGTTCCTCGCGACCTTGATGCTCTCCCGCGGCGGCGGCGCGCCGATCGCGGTCCAGGTGGACGCGCTGTCCTACTGGGAGAAGCGCGAGCAGGCCGTCCTCGACGAGGCGCGCCGCGCCGTCGAGACCGTGAAGGCCACCGGCAAGCCCGTGCGCATGGAGCCGATGGATTCCTCGATGCGCAGGCTCGTGCACCGCTCGTTCAGCGCGAACCCCGACGTCACCACCTCGTCGGAAGGAGAGGGCCCGTGGCGCAAGCTCGTGCTCCGTCCCAAGGCGAGATGACCGGACGGGAGGCCACGATCGTCGCGCTCGCGACCCCGCCCGGGCGCGCCGCCCTCGGGATCGTGCGCGTCTCCGGCCCTCTGTGCCGGGAGATCGCGCGCACCCTGCTCGGGACCGAGCTCGAGCCGCGGCGCGCGACGCCCCGGCCGCTGAGGCGCGGCGGCGTCGTCGTCGACCGGGTGGTCGCCACCTACTGGGCCGGCCCGTCGACGCCGACGGGAGAGGACCTGCTCGAGCTGACCGGGCACGGCTCGCCCGAGCTGCTGCGCGACGTCGTCGAGGCCGTCCTCGAGGCCGGCGCCCGGCCCGCCGCTCCCGGCGAGTTCACCCGCCGCGCCTTCGTCAACGGCCGCCTCGACCTGGCCCAGGCCCGCGCGGTCGGCGACCTGATCGCCGCGCGCGGCGCGGCCGCGCGCTCGGCGGCGCTGACGCGCCTCTCCGGGGGGCTCTCCGACGCGCTCGACGCGGCGCGCGCGCCCCTGCTCGAGCTGCTGGCCGAGCTCGAGGTGCGCCTCGACCATCCGGAGGAGGACATGGCGCCGCTGCCCGCCGCCGCCGCCGACGAGGCTCTGGCCGACGCCGGCGCGCGCCTCGAGAAGCTGATCTCCGGCTTCGCGCGCGGACGCGCCCGCCGCGAGGGCGCGCGCGTCGGCCTGTTCGGCAGCCCCAACGCCGGCAAGTCCACCTTGCTCAACGCGCTGCTCGGCCGGGAGAGGGCCATCACCGCCCCGGAGCCCGGCACCACGCGGGACCTGCTCGAGGAGCAGGCGGAGCTCGCCGGGCTGCCGGTCGTCCTCATCGACACCGCCGGCCTGCGGGACGGCGCCTGCGATCCCGCCGAGCGGGAGGGCGTCGCCCGCGCCGAGCGCGCGCTCGAGTCCTGCGAGGTCGCCGTGCTCGTCGTCGACGCCGCGCGCCCCTCCGACGGCCGCGACGCCGCGGCGCGGGAGACCGTGGCCGCCGCGGCCGCCAAGCGCGGCGCGCGCCTCGTCGTCGCGCTGAACAAGATGGACCTCGCGGGCGGCTCGACCGACGCCGAGGGCGTGCGCTGCTCCGCGCTCACGGGCCAGGGCGTCCCGGAGCTCGAGGCCGCGATCGCCGCCGCCGCCTCGACCGCCGCGGCGGACGAGGGGGAGTCCCTGCTCGACGACGCGCGGCAGAAGGACGCGCTGGCCTCCGCGCTCGCCGAGCTCTCGGCCGCGCGCGCCGAGCTCGCCGCGCGCCCCGGCGCGTGGGAGGACCGCGCCGCCGACCGCCTGCGCCGCGCGCTCGCTCTCGTCGGCAAGGCCCGCGGCGAGGGCGCCTCGGACGAGGTGCTCGACGAGATCTTCTCCCGGTTCTGCGTCGGGAAGTAAAGTGAGGAAAAAAACGATCATGCCGTCCCAGAAACCCCCGAAGAAGCCGCGCAAAGCGGCCCCCGTCCACCGCACCCCCGTCACCGGCATCTCGCCCGACGAGCAGATCGTCGGCGCGCCGTTCCTCGGCAAGGTCCGCGCCTACGACGCCAAGAACCACGAGATGACCATACTCCTCGAGTTCCCCGTGTCGACCGGCGACGCGCTGCGCGTCAAGGGACGCGACACCGACCTCTCGCAGCGCGTCGAGCGCCTCGTCGTCGGCAAGCGCTGCGTGCAGAGCGCGCTGGCCGGCGAGACCGTCTCGTTCTCGGTCGCGGACCGGGTGAAGGTCGGCGACGCCGTGTACAAGGTCCGAAGCACGTGATCTCCACGCCGAACGGAGTGCTGGCCCTGCTCCTCTCGGTGAACATCCTCAATTACGTGGACCGGCAGATCGTGTACGCGCTCCTGCCGCTGATATCGGCCGACCTCGAGCTCACGGACGCGCAGGCCGGCAGCCTCGCCTCGGCCTTCATGATCGTCTACATGCTGGCCGCGCCGCCGATCGCCTGGATCGCGGACTCGCGCGGCCGCAAGCCCTGGATCGCCGCGGGCGTCGCCATCTGGAGCGTCGCGACGGGAGCGGCGGCGCTGGCCGGGAGCTTCTTCTCGCTGTTCGTCTCGCGCACGGCCGTCGGGATCGGCGAGGCCTGCTACGGCGCGATCTCGCCGTCCTTCGTCGCGGAGCGGTTCCCGCCCGAGAAGCGCGGCAGCGCGCTGGCGATCTTCAGCCTGGCCATCCCCGTCGGCTCCGCCCTGGGCTACGCGGGCGGGGGGCTGCTCGGCGAGGCCATCGGCTGGCGCCACTCCTTCTGGGCCGTCGGCCTGCCCGGGCTGATCCTCGCCGCGCTGTGCCTGCTCCTGCCCGCCGACCCGCCGCACGCGGCCACGCCGCCGCCCGTCGCGGGCTACCGCGAGGTCTGGTCGGTGCCGACCTTCCGCATGATCACCTTCGCCGGCGCCGGGATGACCTTCGCGCTGGGCGGATTCGCCGTGTGGATGCCCACCTTCTTCCATCGCAGCTTCGGGCTGAGCGTCGGCGACGCGGGCCTGCGCTTCGGCGCGGTGACGGTCGCGGCGGGCCTCGCCGGCAGCCTCATCGGAGGCTGGCTCTCCGACCGGCTGCGCCGGACCGACCGCACGGCGGACCTGCTGGTCTCCGGCTCGGGCCTGCTGCTGGGCATGCCGCTGGCCGCGGCCGCGATCTCGGCCCCGACGCTCGGCGCCTCGATCGCCTGCCTGTTCCTCGCGGAGATGATGCTCTTCCTCAACATGGGCCCGCTGAACGCGGCGATCGTCTCCGTCATCCGCGTCGAGAAGCGCTCGATGGCCTTCGCGGCCAACATCTTCGTCATCCACCTGCTCGGCGACGCCGCGTCCCCGGCCCTGATCGGCTGGGGCTCGGACCATTTCGGCCTGACGCGCTCCCTGCTCGCCGCCTGCCTGGCGCTCGGCGTCGGCGGGTGGGTCTGCCTGGCCGCGCGCAAAGGCTTCGTCGCCGACGCGGAGAGAGCCCTCGCATGAAGGACGCCCTGAGCTTCGCCCGTCTCTTCCTCTTCTCGCCGACGAAGGCCGCCGAGGCCTGCGAGCGCCCGGACGCCCTGCGCCTCGGCCTCATGGTCTACGCCGTCCTCATGCCGCTGCAGCTCTCGTCGGCGTGGTTCAACCCGCTGTCGTTCCTCGACCCGAACGCTCCCGTCGCCGCCGGCTACGGCGCGATGTTCTGGCTGCGCGTCGCGCTGTGGCAGCCGGTGATCTTCTCGCTGAGCGTATTCTTCCTGGTCGTCACGCTGGAATGGCTGCGCTCGGGCTCGCTGCCGGTACGGACGGCGTCGACCGCCGCCTGGACCGCGGTGCCTCTGGGGATCGCCGCCTATTACGCCCCGCAGGACAGCCTGCCCCGCCCGCTGTTCATCCTCGTCCTCGCCGCCTGGCTCGTCCCGGCGGTCCTCGTCGCCCGGCGCGTGCCGCCCGACCGCTGGCGCAAGATCGCGACCTTCATGCTCGGCCTCTGCGCGCTGCAGCTCGTCGTCCTCGTCGTCGAGTACCTGACCGTGGTCCCCGCCCGCTCCTACCGCGGCTTCGTCGCGTTCAGCCTGCTCTCCGTCGTCTGGCTGCTCTCCGTCGCGAGCGCCGGCCTCCGGCGCCTGGTCGGCATGCCGACGCCGCGCGTCGTGCTCGGCTTCCTCCTCGCGACGATCGTGATCCTGGTCGTCCCCGCGCTCGCGTTCCTGCTCGGCCTGATGCCCAAGGAAGTGCTGAAGGTGGTCATCTATGTCTGACGCGCTCTTTCCCCGGCGCTACGACGTCATCGTCGTCGGAGGGGGGCACGCCGGAGTCGAGGCCGCGCTGGCCGCGGCGCGCATGGGGCGGACGGCGCTGCTGCTCACGCAGAACCTCGACACGATCGCGGCGATGTCCTGCAACCCGTCCATCGGCGGCGTCGGCAAGGGGCAGATGGTACGCGAGGTGGACGCGCTCGGCGGCGAGATGGCCAAGGCCGCGGACCGCTCCTCGTTCTTTTCCCAGACGCTGAACTCGAGCAAGGGGCAGGCGGTCCGGTCCCCGCGCGCGCAGTGCGACAAGGCCGCCTACCGCGCCGGGCAGAAGGCGGCGATCGAGTCGTGCCCCGGCCTCGACCCGGTGCAGGACGAGGCGTGGTCGCTGTGGACGGAGGGCTCGCGCCTGCGCGGCGTCGTGTCGCGGCGCGGCACGCGCTACGAAGGCAGGACGGTCGTGCTCACGACCGGGACCTTCCTCAACGGCCTCGCCCACGTCGGCCTGCGGACGCACGCGGCCGGCCGCGGCGGCGAGGCCCCCGCGCTCGGAGTCTCCGCGTCCCTGCGCGCGCTCGGCTTCTCCGTCGGGCGGCTGAAGACCGGCACGCCGCCGCGCCTCCACGCGCGTTCGATCGACTTCTCCAGGCTCGAGCGGCAGGACGGCGACGCCGTCCCCAAGCCCTTTTCGCATTTCAACGAGGCGATCACGAATCCGCAGCTCCCGAGCTGGGTCGCCTACACCAACGCGGCGACGCACCGCGTGATCCGCGACAACCTGGACCGCTCGCCGCTGTACTCCGGAAAGATCGAAGGCTCCGGCCCGCGCTACTGCCCGTCCATCGAGGACAAGGTCGTCAAGTTCCCGCTGAAGGAGCGCCACCAGCTCTTCCTCGAGCCCGAGGGGTGGAATACCAGCGAGGTCTACCTCAACGGCATGTCGACGAGCCTCCCCGAGGATGCCCAGCGCGCCCTCGTCGCCTCGATCCCCGGCCTCGAGGACGCCCTGCTCACGCGCTGCGGCTACGCGATCGAGTACGACTTCTGCCAGCCGACGCAGCTGACCGACACGCTCGAGAGCCGCCTCGTGCCCGGGCTCTTCCTCGCCGGCCAGATCAACGGCACGACGGGCTACGAGGAGGCCGCGGGACAGGGCCTCGTCGCGGGGATCAATGCCGCGCGGCTCGCCCGCGGCGAGGCGCCCTTCAGGCTCGGCCGGGACGAGGCCTACCTCGGCGTCATGATCGACGACCTCGTCGTGCGCGGCGTGGACGAGCCCTACCGGATGTTCACCGCGCGCGCCGAGAACCGCCTGAGCCTGCGCGCCGACGACGCCGACCTGCGCCTGATGGGGAAGGGCGCGGCCCTCGGCCTCATCGCGCCGGCCGCGCACGAGCGCTTCCTGCGCTACCGCGGCCTCGTCCTCGAGGGGGGGGAGGCCGCGGACGCGGAGCTGGCGCCCTGGTCGATGGCCAAGGTCCGGGAGCAGCGCGAGATCCGCGCGTCCTACGAGCCCTACATCGCCCGCGAGCGGGGCTCCGCCGAGCGCCTGAAGGCCGCGGAGCTCGTCGAGATCCCCGAGGGCCTGGACTACGCGGCGATCGGCGCGCTGACCAACGAGTCGCGCCAGAAGCTCGCGCGCCTGCGGCCCCGCACGCTCGGCCAGGCCGGGCGCGTGCCCGGCGTGACCCCGGCCGACCTTCAGGTCCTGTGGGTCCACGCGCGCGCGAGATGAGCGCGGCGCTCGGACGCCTCGCCGAAGCCGCCGCGTCCTGGGGCGAGCCGCTCGGCGCCGCGAAGCTCGACGCGATATCCTCCTACCTGTCGTTCGTGCGCGAGAGGAACGAGGACGTGAACCTGACCGCCGACGCGGACTGGGACGACCTCGTCCTCAAGCACGCGACGGACGGGGTGTTCGCGGCCGGCGTCCTGCGCAAGACGCTGCCGAGCACGCCCCGCATACTCGACCTCGGCTCCGGCGCCGGCTTCATCGGGATCGTGCTCAAGCTCGTCTGGCCGGAGGCGCGGGTCACCTTGATGGAGTCCGTCGAGCGCAAGTACCGCTTCCTCAACGCCGCGGCGACGCGCACCGGGCTGAAGGAGCTGCGCGTCCTCAACCGGCGCGCCGGGTCGGGCGCCGCGCTCACCGCCTACGAGCTCGACCACGACGCGGTGATCGAGCGGGCGCTGGCCGAGCTCCCGGAGGCGATCCGCCTCGCCTGGCCCATGCTCGCCCCGAAGGGGGTCTTCGCCGCCTTCCAATCGGACCCGCCGGACCCGGCCGAGCCCGCGCCCGCCAAGGCTCTGGCCGCGGCGCACGCCACAGTGCTAAAGTCTTGCCCTTATCGCCGTCCCGGCGAAGAGCGGGACCGCCGCCTGGTCCTGTTCGGGCGCAAGGAGGATTGACCGATGCAGATGCTCAGCCGCTATTTCACGCCGTTCGCGCTGGTGCTCATCCTCCTGGCCGTCCACTTCGGCGAGCCCGAGGCCGCCACGACGAAGATCGCCGTCGGCATCCTGCTCGCCGACGTCCTCGCGAACTGGTGGATCGGGAAGAACCAGTACCGCTGGGTCCGCTGGGCGGGCCGCTTCCGCCAGATCCAGGTGTGGCTGAACCTCGTCTGGGCGATCCCGCTGTTCTACCTTCTGTACCCGTACTGGGGCCCGATGTGGCTGCTGTTCGTGCTGGCCCCGACCGCGGCGGCGCTGACCACCTCGAAGCTCGAGACCGTGCTGTGCTCCCTGTCCGCCGCGGGCGCGATGATCGGGATCATCATGTACCGCCAGCCGCTCGAGGGGCCGTTCCTCGGCATGGTCTTCTCGCACGCGGCCTTCATCGTCATCTTCTCCCTGTTCGTGCACAGTCTGGCCCAGACGGCCCTGCGCCTGCGCGACGCCTTCGGCGCCAACAGCTGAGACGAGGGTGGAGAAAGCCGCGCGGAGGGGCTAAACTAACCCTGTGGACGTTCTTTTAAGACTCCGCGTACTCATCTGGGTCCTGGTCATCAGCCTCTGGGGCGTCATGGTGTATCAATACCTCGGCGAGGAGGAGGTTGAGCTCGCGAAGATGAAGCGCATCGCGCCGTACAGCGCGGCGCCGCCCCTGCCCCTAGCCCCGGCGCACGACGAGGGCGCCCTGGCCCCGGTCGCGCCCGTCGAGATCGCCGTCAACGCGCCCGCCGCCCTCCCGCCCGCCGCGCCGGCCGCGCCGGCCCCGGGCCTCAACGTCATCCCGTCCGGGGATTACGTGGGGCCCGCTCCTTCGCAGGGCCGCCGCGCCGTGTCCTCGGACCCGAACGTCGCCGCCGTCGGCCCCGCGGCCCGCGGCCGGCCCTCTCCCGCGCCGGCGCCCGCGCAGTCGCCGGCCCGCACGACGCGCTCGCGCGAGGACCGCAGCTCGCCCGCCGACATGCCGACGCCCGCGGGCTTCGTGCGCAGCGAGTCCCGGCACTTCACCGTGTTCGCCGAGCAGTACCCCGCCTCCGACCGCTTCATCGAGCTCATCGAGAGCCTGCACTCGAACCTCATGCTCGACTTGGCGCCCTTCTCCCCGTGGGCGAGCAACGAGCGCACGACGATCTTCCTGTTCAAGAACCAGGACACCTACCGCCGCGTGACGGGCCGGCCCGTCTGGTCCGGCGGCGCGAGCTCGGTGAGCAAGCGCAAGCTCTACGTGTACGAGAGCGAGGAGCTTCCCGGCATCGTCGCGCACGAGCTGACGCACATCTACTTCGACGGCTTCTTCATCGACGGCGCCACCGACCCGCTCTGGCTGTCGGAGGGGATGGCGACGCTCGTGCAGGTCGAGCGCGGCCTGGCCGCGCCGAACTGGCTGAGAGAGAACCTCGAGCGCCTCGAGCAGGGGGACGGCTTCCCGATCGACAAGCTCACCGCCGTCACCTCGACCGCGGGCTGGCCCGACGCGAAGGTGCGGCTCTGGTACGCGCAGTGCTACAGCACGGTGCGCTTCCTGATCCGCACGCAGTACCGCTCGTCGTTCTACAAGTTCGCCGCGCACCTGCGCGACGGGCGTCCCGCGCCCGAGGCGCTGTACCGCGCGTACGGCGCGCCGTACACGCGCATGGTCGCGCTCGAACACGCGTGGCGCTACGAGCTCTCGCGCGCGCAGATGGCGAAGATCGGCGGGCAGTAAGGCTCGGGACGGCCCGGCGGCGGCTTCATGTCCTTCGGGGCCGCTCGGCATTGAGCCTCGCTTGGGGTCGACCGCGCTTCGAGCGCAAACGGCGCGGCGACCCCACACCCCTCAGGACATGAAGCCGCCGCCGGGCCTTCGCCGACCTATCAGGCTCGCGCTCTCTCTCCAACCGCTCGCTCCCATGCGGTAAGGGCGAGAAAATAATCTCTGCCGGCGGCCTGTGGGGTTTGCCGCAGCGCGGCAAACCCGCCGGAGGTCGGGTCAATCCCGACCGTCCCCGGCGGAGATCGTATTTTCGCCCGCGCCGACATGAGCGAGGGGCGCAGCATGGTCGCGCGAAAATAATTTTTCGATCGGATGAAAACCGCGGCTATTTTACTCCTGTTCCTCGACGGGGGAGCGCGGCGTCAAAAAATCGTCACTTGACAGGAACACATGAGTCCTCTATACTCACGTTCCCGGTGGGGAAAAGTGGTGAAGAATAACAAGCGAGTGGGAGAAGGTGGGAAATAATGGCCCTGCTCATCGGCCGTTACGACTACTCGCTCGATCCGAAGAACCGCCTCGCGGTGCCTCCGAAGTACCGGGAGACTTTGGCGCAGGAGAAGGGGAGAGCGTTCTACCTGACGAGCGGGATGGACGGCTGCCTCTACCTGTTCCTGCCGACGCAGTGGGAGAAGATGCTCGCGGACGATCTGAAGATGTTCTCGATGCCGGACAAGGAGCAGGAGCGGGCGTTCAAGCGCAAGTTCTTCTCCGAGGCGGTCGAGGTCGAGACGGACGCGCAGGGACGCATACTCGTCCCGCAGTACCTGAAGGAGCACGCGGGGCTGCGCTTCGACGTGCTGGTGCAGGGAGCGGGCAACCGCGCTGAGATCTGGGACGCGAAGCGCTGGGCGGCGTACGAGAAGTCGACCGTCGCCCCGGCGTACAGGAAGATCGGGAAGAGCCTGGAGATATGATCTTGGAAGAGCGCCGGTACACGCACGAGTCGGTCCTTCTGGCGGAAACGCTGGATCGCCTCGTCACGGACAAGGGGGGACTGTATCTCGACGCCACCCTCGGTCTGGGCGGCCATTCCGAGGCCCTCCTCAACAAGCTTTCAGCCCAGGGAAAGGTACTTGGTCTCGACGCGGATCCGGAGGCGCTCGCTGAAGCCGGTCACCGGCTCGGAGCCCACAGTGGAAGATTCCACGCGGTCCGCTCGAACTTCCGTTCCCTGGGCGCGGTTCTGGAGAAGGAAGGGTTCTTCCCTCTGACGGGCGCGCTGTTCGACCTCGGCGTCTCCTCGCTGCAGCTCGACAAGCCCTCCCGCGGCTTCTCGTTCCTGCGCGAGGGGCCCCTCGACATGCGCCTGGGGCCCGACGCCTCGCTCACGGCCGAGCAGATCGTCAACCGCTGGCCGGCCGAGCAGATCGCGATGCTCCTCACGGAGTTCGGCGAGGAGCCGGAGGCGGACAAGATCGCCCGCGCGATCGTCTCGCGCCGCGCGAAAAAGCCCTTCTCGACCACTTTGGAGCTGGCCGACTGCGTGGAGTCCGTCGTGCCGCGCACCGGGCATCACCCGGCGACGCGCACGTTCCAGGCCCTGCGCATCGCGGTGAACCAGGAGCTCGAGTCGCTGACGCGCGGCCTCGAGGCCGTGGTGCCGTACCTCAAGAACGGCGGAAGGCTGTGCGTGATCACCTTCCACTCGCTCGAGGACCGCATCGTCAAGAACGTTTTCGCTTCGTTCGTCGCGCAGGGGTCGTGCGCGTATCTCGGGAAGGGCGACGCCAAGTCGGCGATCGCCCCGAGCGAGGAAGAGGTCGCGCGTAATCCCCGCAGCCGCAGCGCGAAACTGCGGGTCATCGAAAAGAAGCGATAGGGGGGAACACGAATGATGAAGAACACCTCGTTCCTGAGCGGATCGACGGCCGCGATGGCGGCCCTGACGAAGCTGGACACCACGGTGTCCTTCCTTCTCGACCGCCGGCAGACCGTCGCGGTCTCTCCGGTGGGCAAGATCAGCTCCCCCGGCTACGTGTGGCGGCGGGTCTTCCTCAAGACGAGGGGGTCCAACCGGCCCTGAACTGGATTTGGGGGGCGCCCTCTCGGCGGGGCGCTCGCCATCGATAACGGGACGGCCCTCTCTCTCGGCGGGGAAGGGCCGTCCCAACGATCTCGGAGTTTTTGGATTGGTGGATATAGATGCCCCACCACCAATCCGTTGATAAAGGCGGCCTCTCTCTCGGCGGGGAGAGCCGCCCGACTTAGGCGGCCTCCCTTCTCGGCGGGGGGGAGCCGCCAACTATAGGGCGGGCGCCCCTCTCGGCGGGGGCGCCCGCTCCTCACTCTAAAAGGAACATGGTATGATGGACGCGCTGATGGGATTCGATCCTCGACGAGTCGTGAAGTTCGCGGGCCTGGGCGCGCTCCTCATGTTCCTCTGCTGGCAGCACGTCCAGGCCACCCGGATCGGCTACCGGGTCGAGTCCACCCGGCGCGAGGCCCGCGCCCTGCGCAGCCGCGTCGCGGACCTGCGCCTCAAGCTCGACGAGACCATGGCTCCCGCGGCCCTCGCCGCGCGCGCGAACACCAAGCTCGGGATGGTCCCGGCCGCTCCCGGCACCCTCCGCTCGCTGTCGGGGCATTCGCTCGAGACCGGCGGCCTGCTGCCCCGCCTCTGGGCGCGGCTGCCCCTCGTCGGACCTTCGCGCAGCTGAGGCCGACGCCATGGACCTCGGATTCCGGCTGACCGTCGCCGCCACCCTGGCGCTGTCGCCGCTCCTGCCGCTCGGCGTCCGCCTCGCCTACCTCCAGGTCCTCCGGCACGACAACCTCTCCACCCGGGCCTCGGGCGAGTTCGCGCGCACCGCCAAGGAAGCGGCCCCGCGCGCCGACCTGATCGACCGCCGCGGCCGCGTGCTCGCGCGGTCCATCCCTTCCTGGTCGTGCTTCGTGGACAAGGCGATGGTCAAGGATCCGAACGCCTTCGGCGCGAGGCTCGCGCCGCTGCTCAAGCTGCCCGCCCCCGAGATCGCGAGGAAGACCCGCGCCGCCAACCGCTTCGCCTGGCTGAAAACGAAGCTGTCCCTCGAGGAGTTCCAGAAGCTCTCCGAGGCGCGCGTCGAGGGCCTGGGCCTCGTGCCCGCGCAGGAGCGCGTGTACCCGAACGGCGACCTCGCGCGCGGCGTCCTCGGCCTGGTCGGAGCCGAGGGCAAGGGCCTCGCCGGGCTCGAGCTGTCGCAGGACAAGCGCCTGACCGGGCGCGCGCGCCGCATGGAGGTCATCCGCGACGGGCAGGGACGCTCCATCTACAAGAGCGTCTCCGACGCCGGCGACGAGCCCGATCCCCTGAAGCTGACGCTCGACCGGACCGCCCAGTTCCTCGCGGAGGAGGCGCTGCGCGAGGGCGGCGAGAAGGGCCAGTTCAAGGAAGGCGTCGTCGCGATCCAGGACCCGCGCAACGGCGAGATCCTGGCGATGGCCGCGTGGCCGCCGGACCCGCTGCGCAACCCGCTGGTCCAGGACGCCTTCGAGCCCGGCTCGACCTTCAAGATCGTCACGGCGCTGGCCGCCGTCGACGACCGGGTCGTGCGCCCGGACGAGCTCTTCAACGGCGAAGGCGGTAAGTTCCAGCTCACCCCCGGAGTAACCATCACGGACCATGAGCCGGAGGGGAACATGACCTTGGCGCAGGTGATGGAGCGCTCGTCGAACATCGGCACCGCGAAGGTGGTCGAGCGGGTGGGCGCCGCGCGCTTCTACCGGCTGGCGCGCGCGTTCGGCTTCGGCGCCAAGACGGGCGCGCCGCTGCCCGGAGAGAGCGCCGGCGAGCTCAAGCCGCTCTCCGACCTGACCAAGGTCGGCCTGGCCGTCTCCTCCTACGGCTACGGCCTGGCGGTGAGCCCGCTGCAGATGCTGGGCGCGTACTCCGCGATCGCCAACGGCGGCACGCTGTGGGAGCCCAAGCTGATCGCCGACGGCAAGCCCCCGGTCAAGGTCCGCCGCGTCGCCTCCGAGCGCGCGGTGCGCGAGGTCTCGGCGATGCTCGAGGGCGTCGTCGAGCGCGGCACGGCGGCCAGCGCGAGGATACCCGGCTACCGCGCCGCGGGCAAGACCGGCACCGCGCGCAAGATCGACCCGCTCACGCGGAAGTACTCCTCCTCCGCGTACACGGCCTCCTTCGCGGGCTACCTGCCGGCCTCCGCGCCCCGCTGGACCATCCTCGTCGTCCTGCACGAGCCGAAAGGCGCCTACTACGGCGGACTGGTCGCCGCGCCCATCTTCGCCCGCCTGGGAAGCCGCCTGCTGACCCTCGAGGGCCTCCCGCCCGACCATCCCGCCGACCCCGCGCTCGGAACGGCGAGGCGCTGACGTGACGCTCGCCGAGCTGCTCCGCGCCGCGGCGACGCGGCGCGTCGCCGGGTCCGTGGACCTGCCGATCTCCGGCCTGCGCCACGATTCCCGCGAGGTCGCGCCGGGAGACCTGTTCTTCGCCATGCCCGGCGCCAAGACCGACGGGAACCGGCACGCGCGCCAAGCCCTGGAAAACGGAGCCGTCGCCGTCGTCAGCGAGCTCGAGCCTCCGCCTCCGCCCGCCGTCATCAAAGGCACCTGGGTCCAGGTGGAGGACATCGCCCTGGCCATGGCGGTCCTCTCCGATTCGTTCTACGGGCATCCGTCGGGGGCGATGACGATGGTCGGGGTCACCGGAACCAACGGGAAGACCACGACCACCTACCTTCTCGAGTCCATCGTCAAGGCGGCCGGAGGACGGCCCGCCGTCGCGGGGACGATCGAGAACCGGCTGGACGGGGAGCGGCTGGAGAAGTCGATCAACACGACGCCGATCTCGCTGACGCTGACGAAATTGCTGGCCAGATTCCGGGACGGCGGGGCGACGCACGGGCTGATGGAGGTCTCGTCGCACGCGCTGGCGCTCAAACGGGTCGAGAGCGTCGATTTCGATGCATGTATATTTTTGAATCTGACGCGGGACCATTTGGATTTTCACAAGACCGTGGACGCTTACTTCGACGCGAAGGCGAGACTTTTCGATCTGTTGGCGCGGGCCGACAACAAGAAATCCCCGAAGGTGGCGGCGCTCAATTTCGACGATCCCCGGGCGCATTTATTGGTCAAGAAGGCGGTGGACTGCGAGGTCATACGCTTCGGGCTGACGGAGGCCGCGACGGACCTCAAAGGGAATATAGGCAAAGCGGATTTGAACGGAACGGCATTTGGAGTAACCTTCCGGGGCAAACGGTATGACGCCCACCTGCGTCTCCCGGGGAGACACAACGTCGAGAACGCCATGGCGGCCGCCGCCGCCATGCTCGGATTGAACGTATCGCCTGAGAACGTTTTTAACGGCATTGCGGCGCTTCGCGCCGTACCAGGGAGGCTGGAATCGATATCGGAAGGACAGGACTTCCACGTATTCGTCGATTATGCCCACACTGACAGCGCCTTGGAGTCGATCCTCGCCCTTCTCCGTTCCTTGCCGCATCGCCGCATCATCACGGTCGTGGGATGCGGAGGCGATCGCGACAAGACCAAGCGCGGCCCCATGGGCGTCGCCGCGTGCCGCGGCGGGGATTTCGCTTACTTCACCAGCGACAATCCTCGTTCCGAAGACCCGGCGGCGATCCTTCACGACATCGAATCCGGAGTGAGCGCGGCTCATCTCCAAAATTATAAGATGATACCCGACAGGTCCGAAGCGATCGCCGCGGCGATCGCCGCGGCCCGGCCCGGCGACGTGGTGCTGATCGCCGGCAAGGGCCACGAGGACCAGCAGATTTTGCGAGACCGCACGATCCCGTTCGACGATCGCGCGGCCGCGCGCGAGGCTTTGAAGGCACTGAGATGAGGCTTGATCTGACGTGGGGCGAGTTCGCGCGGGCGGCCGGGGGGAGATTGACCCGCGGCGACGCCGCGGCGCCCGTCGACTCGTTGACGACCGACACCCGGAGCCTGAAGCCGGGGCAGGCGTTCTGGGCCCTGGTCGGGGAGAAGATCGACGCCCACTCGCTGCTGACCCCCGACTTCGCCGCCCGCGCGACGGGCTGGGTCGTCGCGGAGGGGAAGCTCGCCGCGGACGCGCCGCGACCCGGCCACGTCGTCGAGGTCCCCGACACGCTGAAGGCCCTGCAGGCCCTCGCCCACTTCCACCGCAAGCGCTTCGACATCCCCGTCGCCGGCATCGTCGGCTCGAACGGGAAGACGACGACGAAGGAGATGCTCAAGTCCATCTGCGCCCAGGTCGGCCCCGTGTGCGCGACCCCCGGCAACTGGAACAACGAGATCGGCGTGCCGCTGTCCGTGCTCGAGCTCCTGCCCGAGCACCGCTACGGCATCTTCGAGCTCGCCGCCTGCCGCAAGGGGGAGATCGCGGAGCTGGCGCTCGTGATCCAGCCGACCGTCGCCCTGCTCACGAACATCGGCCCCGACCACCTGGAGAGCTTCGGCACGATCGAGACCACGTTTCAGACGAACTCGGAGGTCATCGCGGTCCTCCCCGAGGACGGCGCGGCCGTGATCAACGCCGACGACCCGTGGCTGGCGGCGCTGGAGACCCGGCTGGGCGCGCGCGCGGTCACCTACGGGACGGGGTCGAGCTGCAAGGTGCGCATCGAGGGCAAGGACGGCCTGATCATCGACCGGCACCGCCTGACGGTCAAGCTGCGGGCCTTCGGAGAGTTCAATCGCTACAACGCCGCGGGCGCCGCCGCCGCGGCCTGGGCGATGGGCCTGGCGCCGGACGCGATCCGCGCCGGCCTCGAGGCGCACGCGCCGGGCATGCTGCGCCAGGAGCCGCTGGCGCACCCGAGCGGGGCCTCGCTCGTCCTCGACGCGTACAACGCCAACCCCGCGTCCATGCGCGCCTCCATCGCCGCCTTCTGCGAGGAGTTCCCGGCCCGGACGAAGACGCTCGTCCTCGGGGACATGAAGGAGCTGGGGCCCGATTCTCCCCGCTTCCACCGCGAGCTGGGGGAGTGGCTGGCCACCCTCGACCTGAAGGCCGTCTATCTGGCCGGCCCCGAGATGAAGCCGGCGGCCGACGCGCTGTCCGCCGCCAAGCCGCGCTTCGCGGTCGAGCACACGCTCGACGCGAAGTCCTATATCAAGGGGCTAAAATCCATGCTGACGATCCGAGACGCCGTGCTGTTCAAGGCGTCCCGCGCGATGCGGCTCGAGGAGCTCGCCAAGGCGCTTTAACATGCTCTATTACCTCCACCAGCTCCGCGACCTGTTCGGGCCGCTCAACGTCTTCCAATACATCACCTTCCGGGCCGGCGGCGCGGCCATGACGTCGCTCGCCGTCAGCCTGCTGCTCGGCCCCTCCCTGATCCGCGCCCTGCGCGAGCGCAAGGTCGGCCAGATGCAGCGCGCCGACGGGCCCCAGTCGCACCTCTCCAAGCACGGCACGCCGACGATGGGGGGCGCCCTGATCTTCCTCGCCGTCGTCGCCTCGACCTTGCTCTGGATGCGCCCCGACAACCGCTTCACCTGGCTGCTCCTGTCCGTGACGATCTGCCTGACGGCGATCGGCTTCTGGGACGACTACCTCAAGCTCATCAAGAAGGACGCCAAGGGCGCACCGTCCAAGGCCAAGTTCCTGATCCAGGTCCTCGTCGGCCTGGGCGTGACCACCTACCTCTCCGTGCAGCCGCCGAACGGCTCCTTCACCACGATGATGAACATCCCCTACGGCAAGGAGCTGTTCGTTGACCTGGGGGTGCTGTACTTCGCCTTCGCCGTCCTGATGATCGTCGGCTCCTCGAACGCGGTCAACCTCACCGACGGCCTCGACGGCCTCGCCGCGGGCACGGTCATGTTCTGCGCGCTGGGCTTCGCGGTGCTCGCCTACACCTCGGGCAACGTCAAGCTCGCGTACTACCTGCGCATCGTCCACGTCGAGGGCGCCGGAGAGATCGCCGTCTACCTCGCGGGCCTCATCGGCGCCTGCCTGGGCTTCCTCTGGTTCAACTCCTATCCGGCGCAGATCTTCATGGGCGACACCGGCTCCCTGTTCCTCGGCGGCGTCATCGCCGTCGTGGCGATGTGCGTGAAGCAGGAATTGCTCCTGCCGATCATCGGGGGCGTCTTCGTCCTGGAGACTTTGTCGGTGATCCTGCAGATGGCCTCCTTCAAGCTCCGGGGGGGCAAGCGCATCTTCCGCATGGCCCCGATCCACCATCACTTCGAGCTCGGCGGCCTCGCCGAGCCGAAGGTGACGGTGAGATTCTGGATCGTGAGCATCGTGCTCATGCTTGCCGCGTTGGCGTCCCTCAAGCTGCGATGAAGCCGTTCGATCCCAAGGCCTTCAAAAAGGGCAAGCTGGCCGGCGTCCTCGGTCTAGGCCGTTCCGGCCAGTCGGTGGCGCGCCTGTTGGTGAAAAAAGGCTTTAAGGTCTTAGGGTCGGACGTCCGGCCGAAGGCCGAATTGACGCCGATCTTAAAAACGCTGCCGAAGGCAGCGAAATGGGAGTGGAACGGTCACTCCAAACGGCTTCTCGCCTGCGCGTTCGTCGTTAAAAGCCCCGGCTTAAAACCCGACCTTCCTATTTTCAAGTCCCTCGCCGAGAAGGGAATTCCGGTCTATAGCGAGCTGGAGATCTCCTTGGCGTTCTCCAAAGCCAAGGCGGTGGTCGCCGTCACCGGCACCAACGGCAAATCCACGACGACGCAGCTGGCTTACGAGATCTTCAAAGCGGGCCTCCCGCGCGGCCGCAAGGCCCTGCTGGCCGGCAACATCGGCATCCCGGTCTCGGCCGTCGCGCCGTCCTCCAAACCCACGGACGTGATCGTCCTCGAGTGCTCGAGCTACCAACTCGAGGACTCCGCCCATTTCGAGCCCCGCGCCTCGGCCATCCTCAACCTTACCGCCGACCACCTCGACCACCACGGCTCCATGGCCGCGTACATGTCCGCCAAGGCCAAGGTCTTCCGCGAACAGGGCCCCGGAGACGCCTGTGTGTTCAACGCCGACGATCCGGCGGTCTATCGGCTCTCCCGCGAATGCCCCTCGCAGCGGCTTTACTTCGGGACGAAAGGCATCCATGTCCACGCTTGGGAAGAGGGGGGCAAGCTCCATTTCAAGCTTCCCGGCTCGAAGAAGGAGCTGGCCCTCGTCCCGCCCCGCCTCCCGGGCCGCCACAACCTCGAGAACGCGATGGCGGCGGGGCTCATGGGACTCGCGCGGGGGCTGAAGCCCGCGGCGATCCAGAAGGCGTTCAAGGCCTTCAAGGGCGTCGAGCACCGCATCGAGCCGTGCGGCGTCGTGCGCGGCATCGCCTGCGTCAACGATTCCAAGGCCACGAACGTGGACTCGACCATGGTGGCCCTCAAGGCGTACGAGCCCGGCGGCAAGCGCCTCCTGCTCGTCCTGGGAGGCCTGCACAAGGGCTTCCCCTACGGCCCGCTCAAGCCCTGGATCGAGAGGTCGGTGAAGGGCATCCTCACCATCGGCTCGGCCGCGCGCCGCATCGAGGAGGACCTCTCCGGCCTGGTGCCGATCTTCCCGTGCGGCGACCTGCGGACCGCGGTGGAGACCGGGCTCAAGATCGGGGAGAAGGGGGACACCTTGCTCCTGTCACCCGCCTGCGCCTCCTTCGACCAGTTCCAGGACTTCGAGGACCGCGGACGCCGCTTCAAGGCCCTCGTCGCCGCCGCGGCGAAGTCCCGGTGAAGCCGCGCGTCTCCGCGCGGCGCGGCGCGCCGATCGACTACGCGCTGTTCGGCGCGGTCATGGCCCTGCTCTTCATCGGCGTGGTCATGGTCTACTCCGCGAGCGCGATCTACGCCGAGAAGAACATCGGCAGCCCCCTGTTCTTCTTCCAGCGCCAGTTCGTCTGGGCGGTCATCTCGATCCTCGCGATGGGGGCGATGAGCCGGTTCGACTACAACCGCCTGCGCGAGTTCGTCATGCCGGTCTTCGCGATCACCTGCGCGACCTTGGTCGCCGCGCTGTTCTTCCCGGCGGTGGCCGGAGCCAAGCGCTGGATCCGCCTCGGCCCCGTCGGCCTCCAGCCCGCCGAGTTCGCCAAGCTCACCGCGATCCTGTTCCTCGCCGCCTACCTCGACAAGAAGCACAGCAAGCTCGGGAACTTCGTCCAGGGCATCGTCGTCCCGCTCTCCGTCGTGAGCGTCCTCCTCGTCCTGATCGGGCTCGAGCCCGACCTCGGCACGCCCTTCCTGATCTTCTGCGTCTCGATCCTGACCTTGTTCGTCGCCGGCGCGCGCTGGCAGTCCATCGCCGGCGCGCTGGCCCTGGCCGTGCCCGTCGTGGCCGAGGAGCTGTGGCGCAAGCCCTACCGCCGGGCGCGCCTGCTCAGCTTCCTGACGCCGTTCGAGAACATCAAGGGAGCGGGCTACCAGCTCTCGCAGTCCATCCTCGCCGTCGGCTCAGGCGGCTGGACCGGGAAGGGCGTCGGCGCCTCGAAGCTCAAGCTGATGTACCTGCCCAAGCCGCACACCGACTTCATCTTCCCGGTCATCTGCGAGGAGCTGGGGCTCATCGGCGCCGCCGTCGTCCTGGCCCTGTTCGCGACCATCCTCGTCCGGGGGGTGCGCATCGCGCGCGCGGCCCCCAACCTGTTCGGGACCTTGCTCGCCGCGGGCGTCTCCTTCTCGATCGTCATCCAGGCGTTCTTCAACATCGCCATGTCGATCGGGCTCCTGCCGACGAAGGGCATCCCGCTGCCGTTCATCTCCTACGGCGGCTCGTCCCTGCTCGCGACGATGATCGGCGTCGGCGTGGTCCTCAACATCTCGCGCCAGACGCGCGCGGAGTCCCTCAAATGAGGCGCGTCCTCATCGCGGCGGGCGGCACCGGGGGGCATTTCTACCCGGGGCTCGTCGCCGCCCAGGAGTTGAAGGCGCGCGGGTGGGAGCCGCTGCTCATCGTGAGGAAGGACGACCCCGCGAAGGAACGCCTGGAGAAGGCCGGCCTGGCGTGCCTCGAGGCGGACCTGGGCGGGATGCCGCGCAGCCTCGGCCCCGGCCTCGTCGCTTTCGCGGCGAAGCTGATCGCGAGCATGCGGCTGATGTCGCGGGTCACGAAGGACTTCAAGCCGGATCTCGCGTTGGGGATGGGGGGATATCTGACCTTCCCGGTCGCGTACGCGGCGTGGAGGCGGGGGATCCCGATCGCGCTGCACGAGTCGAACGCGATACTCGGGCTGGCGAACAAGGCGGGGGCGATGTTCGGGGCGACCTTGTTCTGGGGGCTGCCGCCGGCGGACGGCAGCGGCAAAGTGGTGGGGACTCCCGTGAGACCGGCGTTATACGGGCGCAGGGACGCGGCGGAGGCGAGACGAGCCCTCGGCCTCGATCCGGCGCGGAAGACCATCCTCGTTTTCGGGGGCTCGCAGGGGGCGAAGGCGCTGAATCTGGGAGTGGGGCCGGCGATGAAGAAGGCCGGCGTCGACGCGCAGGTATTACATCTCGCCGGGAAGGGCAAAAGCGAAGAGACGCTCGACGCGTATAAAACGGCCGGGTTAACGGCAACGGTTCTTGATTATCTCGACGACATGGCGTCCGCTTACGCGGCCGCCGATGTCGTCGTGTGCCGTTCGGGAGCGAGCACTCTCGCCGAACTGGCGGCGCAACGGAAAACGGCGGTATTGGTTCCGTACCCTCACGCGGCGGCGGATCATCAGGACGCCAATGCCCGCGTGTTTGAAAAAACGAAAACGGCGTTGAGGATTCCTGAGACGGACCTTTCCGACGACCTCGGACCTGCGCTGGCCAAAATGTTAGAATCGCGAACGGCGGAGGGGCATCACGACCTCGAATTGCCTCCGGCGGATAAGACGACCTCGTTGTTCGTTGACGAGCTCGAAAAGTTGGTCTTATGAAAAAGCGCCCCAGAATACTCGTTTGTAATGATGACGGCATCCACGGCCCCGGATTGCCCGCGCTTATCGCCGCCATGCGGCGCATCGGCACCGTGACGGTGTCGGTTCCTGACCACGAACGCTCCGCCGACAGCCACTCTCTGACGCTCCATAAGCCGATCCGCATCCGCAAACAATCCGAAGGCGTGTACGCTTTGAACGGCAGCCCCGCCGATTGCGCGCGCTTCGGGATCCTCGAGATCCTCAAGAACAAGGTGGACCTCGTCGTCAGCGGCATCAACCGCGGCTACAACCTCGGAGAGGACGTCATCTACTCCGGCACGGTGGCGGCCGCGATGGAGGCCACTTTGCTCAAGGTCTCCGCGATCGCGCTGTCCATGGATCCCGACGGGAAGGACTACCGGCCCGCGGCGGCCTTCGCCCAGCGCCTGGCGCGCCAGGTGCTCGTGAAGGGCCTGCCCAAGGGCGTCTGCCTCAACGTCAACTTTCCCGCCCGAGCCGGCAAGACCTACAAGCCCGGCGTGCCCGCCAAGCTCGGGCGGCGCATCTACGGCACCGACGTGACCCGCCGCTCCGACCCGCGGGGCCTCGAGTACTACTGGCTCGCGGGAAGGCACGTCACGGGCGTGGACGAGCCGGGGACCGACGTCGGCGTGGTCTCGAAGGGCCTCGTCTCGGTGACGCCGCTCAAGATCGACAGCACCGACACGAACATGCTCCAGGCCCTGTCGTCCTGGCGACTCTAAGCGCCGCAAGGCCTCTTTCGAGCCGAGCGGCTGTTTCCGGAAACAGCTACTATTTGACGATGACCATTCCCCGGGAACGGCGATCATCGATAGCAAATCGGCGGAACCCCGCCTTGAACGCCCCCAGGCAAGAAAGCTAATATCGGACCCATGAACGGCGCCCGCCTACTCAAGAAGATCCCCTTCCTCTCCGCGTTGAGCTCGAAGCACCTCAACGAGGTGTTCCGTCTCGCCGAGGAGCTGGACCTGGGCACGCGCCAGTCCGTTTTCGCCAAGCGCCAGGACTCGGACGCGATGTACATCGTCTTGTCGGGCCGGATAAAGATCTTCACGAATTCCGCCTCCAAGAAACGGAAGACGTTCGCTTATCTCAAGGAAGGGGACTTTTTCGGCGAGATGTCCTTGCTCGAGGGCACCACGCGCACCGCGGCGGCCCAGGCCGTCGAGCCCTCGCGCCTGCTCGTCATCCGCAAGAAGGACTTCCAGCGCCTGCTCGCCAGCGACCCGAAGCTGGCCCTGTACCTGCTCCAGACCGTCTGCGAGCGCCTGCGCCGCGCCAACGAGGAGATCGAGGGCCTGCTGTTCCGCAACATCCTCGGCCGCGTCGCCAAGGCCATGCTCGACCTCGGGCGCCGCTCGGGCGAGACGACCCACGGCGGCGCCATCGTGCTCAAGGACCGCTTCACCCAGCAGGAGCTCGCCGACGTCGTCGGCACCACCCGAGAGCCCCTCACCCGCGCGCTGTCGTCCCTGCGCCGCGCCGGCCTCGTCTCGCTCGACGACGGCCGCTACACCATCCCCGCGCCCGACAAGCTCGCGGGGCTCTGCATCGAAGCCTGACCCCTCCGAGGTAACAGATGTCCAACGCCATGCGCACCCACGACGCCGGGATCCTCGACGCCTCCTTCGCGGGCAAGGCCGTCCGCGTCGCCGGCTGGGTCCACTCCCGCCGCGACCACGGCGGAGTGTACTTCTTCAACGTGCGCGACCGCTCCGGGCTGCTCCAGGTCGTCGTCCATCCCGAGAAGGCCGAGGCCTTCCTGGCCGCCGCCAAGCTCGGCGCCGAGTTCGTCGTGAGCATCTCGGGCACGGTCCAGCGGCGCCCCAAGGGGGCCGAGAACTCCAAGCTCCCGACGGGCGAGATCGAGCTCAACGCCGACAGCGTCACCGTCCTGAACACGAGCAAGGTCCTGCCGTTCGAGATCGACGAGCACATCACCGTCAACGAGGAGTCCCGCCTCAAGTACCGCTTCCTGGACCTGCGCCGCGCGCGCATGCTGCGCAACCTGACCGTGCGCCACACGATCGCGATGGCCGCCCGCAACGCGCTGGCCTCCGAAGGCTTCCTCGAGATCGAGACGCCCTGTCTGACCAAGGCCACGCCCGAGGGCGCGCGAGACTTCCTCGTGCCCTCGCGCATGACGCCCGGGACCTTCTACGCCTTGCCCCAGTCTCCCCAGATCTTCAAGCAGATCCTGATGGTCTCCGGCGTCGAGAAGTACATGCAGATCGCGCGCGCCTTCCGCGACGAGGACCTGCGCGCCGACCGGCAGCCGGAGCACACCCAGATCGACGTCGAGATGTCCTTCGTCGAGGAGGCGGACGTGCACGCCGCCTGCGAGAGGATGATGAAGGCGATCTTCAAGGCCGCCATCGGCTTCGATCTGACGATCCCATTCCCGAGACTCGACTACTTCGAGGCGATGCGCCGCTTCGGCTCCGACAAGCCGGACCAGCGCTACGGCTTCGAGATCGTCGACCTCTCCGCCGAGCTCAAGGGCTGCGGCTTCAAGGTGTTCGCCGGCCCGGTGGCGGAGGGGGGCGTCGTGCGCGCGATCACGTGCTCGAGCGTCTACTCCCGCGCCGAGATCGACAAGCTCACCGACCTGGCCAAGGTGTACGGCGCCAAGGGCCTGGCCTGGATCAAGTGGACCGCGACGGGCCCGGAGACGCCCATCGCCAAGTTCCTGACGCCGGAGGATTTCGAGGCGATCAAGGCCAAGACCGGCGCGAAGCCCGGCGACACGACCTTTTTCGCCGCCGACAAGGAGATTGCGGCGTCGACCGTGCTGGGCGCCATCCGCAAGGAGATCATCGCCCGGCTCAAGCCCGAGCCCTCGACCCCGTGGCATTTCTCCTGGATCACGCACTTCCCGCTGCTCGAGTGGGAGGCCGAGGAGAAGCGCTGGACGTTCGCCCACAACCCGTTCACGCGTCCGCTCGACTCAGACGTCCCCAAGCTCGACTCGGACCCCGGCTCGGTGCGCAGCCATCAGTACGACCTGGTGCTCAACGGCGTGGAGCTGGCCAGCGGCTCGATCCGCAACCACAGCGGCGCGATGCAGCGCAAGATCCTGGGACTCATGGGCTTCGACGAGACCGAGCAGCAGCGCCAGTTCGGCCTCCTGCTGTCCGCGCTCGACTTCGGCGCCCCGCCGCACGGCGGCTTCGGCATGGGCCTCGACCGCCTCACCGCGCTCCTGTGCGGCGAGGACTCGATCCGGGACGTGATCGCCTTCCCGAAGACCCAGAAGGGGACCGACCCCCTCTCCGAGGCCCCGGGCCCCGTCAAGGACAAGCAGCTCAAGGAGCTGCACATCAAGCTGGACCTGCCTAAGACCGCCTAGAACTTGGCGTTGCCGGGCACGCGCGGGCAGAGCTGCACGTCGCGGATGTTCTCGATGCCCGTGACGTACATCAGCAGGCGCTCGAAGCCCAGGCCGAAGCCCGCGTGCGGGACCGTGCCGTAGCGGCGCAGGTCGGCGTACCACGAGTACGTTTCATGGGAGATTCCGGTCTCCTTCATGCGCTCCAGCAGCTTGTCCAGGCGGTGCTCGCGCTGGGAGCCGCCGATCAGCTCGCCGACGCGCGGCACGAGCAGGTCCATGCAGGCGACCGTCTTCTGGTCGTCGTTGCAGTACATGTAGAACGGCTTGAAGCTGCGAGGGTAGTTGATGACGAACACCGGCTTCTTGGCGTACTCCTCGGTGAGGTAGCGCTCGTGCTCGGTCTGCAGGTCCTTGCCCCAGGAGATGGGGTGGTCCCATTTGCGGCCGGCGCCCTCGAGGATCTTGACGGCCTCGGTGTAGTCGATGACGCCGAACTCCGCCTTGGCGACGGCCTCGAGCTTGGCGCGCAGGCCCTTCTCGACGCGCTCGTCGAAGAACTGCAGGTCGCGGGCGCAGCGCTTGAAGGCGTGCTCGATGAGGTGCTTGACGAAGGCCTCGGCCAGGCCCATGTCGTCCTTGAGGTCGGCGAAGGCGGCCTCGGGCTCGATCATCCAGAACTCGGAAGCGTGTCTGGGCGTGGTCGACAGCTCGGCCCGGAAGGTCGGGCCGAAGGTGTAGACCTTGGACAGCGACATCGCGAGGATCTCCGCCTCGAGCTGGCCGGAGACCGTCAGCGAGCACTTCTCGCCGAAGAAGTCCTTCGTGAAGTCGACCTTCCCGTCCGGCCCGCGGTGGGGCTTCTCGGCGTCGAGGGTGGTGACCTGGAACATGGCGCCGGCGCCCTCGCAGTCGGAGGTGGTCAGGATCGGGGAGTGGCACATCACGAAGCCGCGGCTATGGAAGAACTCGTGGACGGCGTACGACATCTCCGAGCGGACGCGGAACACCGCCCCGAACGTGTTCGTGCGCGGGCGCATGTGCGCCACGCCGCGGAGGAACTCGAAGGAGGTGCCGGCCTTCTGGACCGGGGAGGAGGGGTCGCACTCGCCGAGGATCTCGATGGAGGAGGGCTCGAGCTCGAGAGACTGGCCCTTGCCCTGGGAGGGGATCAGCTTGCCCGAGACGGCCAGGGACGCGCCGGTGATCTGCTTGAGGATGTGGTCCCGTCCGGTAAAGTCGGCCGGGACCACGACCTGGATAGAATCGAACGTCGAGCCGTCGTTCAAATGGACGAAGCCCACGCTCTTCGACTCGCGCACCGACTTGATCCAGCCCGCGACCGTCACCGCGTCGCCCGCCTTGCCCGTCTCGAGGACCGCCTTGATCTCGCTTCGCTTCATGACGGAGATTATGCCAAATCGGCCGTCGGAACGCGGAGCGGGGGCCCTAGTAGCGCTTGGGATAGACGGATTTCTTGTCTTCCTTTTTGAGGAGCTCGAGCAGGCGTCCCTCCTTCATCTTCTTCGGCTTCGGCTCCTTGTACGGAGGCTCCGCGAGCTTGCCCTCCGGCGCGGCGACCTCCGGCGGAGGGCAGGAATTGTGGGTGGGGCCCATCACGAGAGCCGAGGGATCGCGCACGTTCAGCGGGGTGATGATGTCGACGCTTTCCCCGGGGACGTCGCCGGGGGCCGCCTGCGGCGATGTCTCGGCCGGGGAGGGAGCGGGCTTGTGGGGACCGACGAAGGTCGAGTCGACCATCTCCGTGCCCGACGCGTCCTTCGCCGCCGCCGAGGCGGAGGCCGACAGCTCCTGATACGAGCGTCCGGCCTGGAAGCACGCCGCGCACAGCAGGAGCCCGACGCCGACGCGAACGACCGAGCCCGCCAAGGGAGGGGTTTTCATGACCACAGCATGCCCCCGGAACCCTGTTTTTGCCGTTAAAAACCGGCAAAACGAAGGCAAAGCGTCGGTAAGCCCGGTCAGAGCTGGACGGCCGCCGAGAAGCGCCGGCCGCGCTCGGAGGAGCGCTTGTAGCCGGACGCGGGAGACAAGGCGCCGAGCTCGGCCTCGCGCTTGGAGGGCGAGGGGTGGGTCTTGAACATCCCGCCGCCGCCCGAGCCCTCGGCCTTCTCCATGCGCTCGAGGAAGGCCTTCAGCGCGCCCGGGTCGTAGTTCGCGGCCTTGGCGTACTGCGCGCCGAACTTGTCCGCCTCGTACTCCTTGTCGCGGCTGTAGCCGTTGACGACGAGCTTGTTGACGACGTCGTCGACCGCGCCCTCGAAGGCGCTGGTCAGCCGGCTGACCTGCTGCGGGGTGTAGTTCTTCGCCGCCTCGGAGCCGAGGATGGCGAAGGCGCTCGTCAGCCGCGAGGTCTGGATCGTCTTGAGGCCGTGCTTCTTGGCGACGTGCGCGACCTCGTGGGCGAGCACGCCCGCGAGCTCGTCCTCGCTGCGCACGAGCTCGAGCATGCCCTTCGTCACGAAGATGAACCCGCCGGGCGCGGCGAAGGCGTTGATCTCGTCGGACGCCAGCACCTGGACGTGGTAGCCCTTGAACGTCGAGGGCCGGTCCGAGGCGAGCGCGACGGCCTGCGTCACCTTCTGCGCGTAGGCGTTCAGCCCGGGATCGTTGAGCGGCTTGTAGCGGGTCAGGACCTGCGCGGCGACGGCCCGACCGATGTAGTACTCCTCGCTCTCGGAGATCTCCGCGAAGCCCTTGCGGACCTGGTTGACGCCCTTGGCGACCTTGGTCAGGTCGACGTTCGAGTTGATGCGCCCGCCGGTCATCGAGCTCACGTCGAGGTTCTGGAAGCCCTGGCAGCCGGCGAGGACGAGGACGTTCAGGAGGAGAAAGCGCTTCATTTGGAGCCTCCCTCGCCCAGCAGGCCGCCCGCGCGGAGGAAGTCGAAGAGCTCGCCCTCCGGGACGGAACGCCGCTCCATCGCGTTGACGGCCGCGAAGTTCACGGCGGCGCCGTTCTTCTCGCCGTAGGACTTCTCGACCTGGGCGTTGAAGCCCTTGCCGGCGAGCGTGACCTCGTCGGCGGTGGCGGAGCCGCCCACGCCGGCGCCGCCGGAGACGCTGGCCTTGCGCGTCGTGACCGCGCTCGAGTGGATGTACCCGGAGCCCGTCTTGTGGAAGCCGGACTCCAGGCCCTCGCTCTCGAGCTTCTGGCCGAGGCGGGCGACGCCGACCGACGGCGAGTAGGACTGCGGGCGCTTGCGCAGCGCCGTCTCCTGGACGAGGACGGTTATGGTCGCGGAGAAAGCAACGGCCGCCGAACAAGCCAACGCAGCCGACGCGAGCAGCAAAGTTCTTGTCATTCCTATTTCTCCGTTAGGGCGTTGGAGCCGTCCCAGTCGGCGGGCGGCGGCTCCTTGAGGTAGCGTTCGCAGCGTTCGAGATAGTTCTCGCAGGCATGATCATGACCGTATTTGTCGACGACGGAAGTGAAGATTTCGACGGCCGCGGGGAACCGGCGCGACCGGAAAGCCGCCAAACCGCTTTCGAAGAGCCTAGCTTTTTCGATAAGGGCCGGTTCCGTCTCTCCTTTGAGACCCAGCAGTTCGTAGACCCGGATCGCCTCGCTCTTGCCCTTCACCTTCACGAAATCGAGCTCGCGCACCTCGACGGCGGCGCCGGCCCCCCTGCGGGTGCTCTCGGAGATCAGGATGTAGGTGCCGTAGGCCTTGTTGGCGCCCTCCAGGCGCGAGGCGAGGTTGACCGCGTCGCCGATGGCGGTGTAGCTGAAGCGCTTGGGGGAACCCATGTTGCCGATGATCGCCGGGCCCGTGTTCAGGCCGATGCGGTTGCGCACGGGGGGGTAGCCCAGGCCGTCGAACTCGGCCTTGAGCCCCGCGAGTTTCTTCTGGTTGGCGAGCGCGACCTTGCAGGCGACCAAAGCGTGCCCCTCGCAGGGCAGCGGCGCGCCCCAGAAGGACATGATCGCGTCGCCGATGTACTTGTCGAGGGTGCCCCCGGAGTCGAGCACGGTCTCCGTCATCTCGCCCAGGTAGCGGTTCATCAGCTGGGTGAGCTTCTCGGGGCCGAGCTTCTCGGAGAAGCTCGTGAAGCCCTCGATGTCGGAGAAGTAGAAGGTCGCCTCGCGGCGCTCGCCGCCGAGCGCGAGGGCCTCGGGACGCTCCGCGATCTGACGGACGACCTCGGGAGAGAGGTAGAACGAGAACGCGCCCTGGATGTAGCGCTTCTGCCGGCCCTCGACGGCGTAGCTCCAGGCCGAGGCGGCCGCGAAACCCAGCCACAGCGCGAGCTGAGGGGAGGCCAGGTCGAGCCAGACCCTCCGCGAGAAGGCGGCGCAGGACGCGCCGAGGAGCAGCCCGCTCGAGGCGAGCATCACGCCGAGCGCCCAGCCCAGGTGGGAGGAGAGCCGCGACGAGGCGCCGGCCAGGACGAGCGCGAGCGCGACCAGGCCGAGCACGAAGGCGCGCGGAGCGCGGGTCAGCCCGTCGCCGTGCATCAGGTTGTCGGCCGCGGCGGCGACGATCTCCGTGCCGGGGAACACGGGATCGATCGGGGAGGGATGGTTGTCGAGCAGGCCCGGCGCGCTCATGCCGATGAAGACGACCTTATCCTTGAACAGCGCGGGATCCAGCGGCGGCTTCGTCTTCTCCGCGAGCGAAACGAAAGACGTCACGAGGTCCGAGAAGTGATAGGACTCGTAGGTCTTCAGCGGCGAGGTCTTCGCCGTCAGCCCCTTGCCGTGGAAGCGCACGAGCAGGCGTCCGTCCGTGAGCCGCGGGGCGAGCTCGTCGAGCGTCTTGCCCGTCGCGAGCATCGCCGCGGCCGCGGGCAAGGTCGGGTAGAGCCGGCCGCCGAGCGAGACGAGGACCGGGACGCCGCGGAAGACCCCGTCGAGGTCGGCCTCCGCCTTCGTGTCGCCGAGCGCGCGCGCGCCGGACAGGAGCGGGGCGATGGGCAGGCGGACCGACGCGCGCTTGGCCGCCCCGGCGGCGAGCGCGGGCCCGGCCGCCGCGGCGAACCGCGCCGGGGCGGCCTCGGGCCGGCGCGGATCGGCCTTGGCGTCGGTCTCCATGGCGAGGACGACGACGCCCGCGTCCTTCACGGCCGCGCCCAGCGCCGCGTCGAGGCTGACCTCGCCGGCGTTCGTGAAGAGCACGTCGAAGACGACGGCGCGCGCGCCCGCGTCCTTCAGGAAGGACAGCGCCGGGACGTAGATGTCGCGCGGCCAGGGCCAGGCGTTGTGGTCCTTCTCGAAATAGTCGAGGCTCGCCTGGTCGATCGTGACGTGGACGATGGCGGGGTCGCTCCGCGAAGGGTCGGCGAAGCGGCGCGCGCGCCAGTCGAGGGTCTTCAGCTCCACGCCCTGCATGACCTCGGTCGAGCGGGAAGCCAAGGCCAGGCCACCGACGGCGGCGAGCAGCGCGATGAGGGGGATTAGGCCGCGGAGACGCTTCGTCAGGTTCGGCACCGGGCGATACTAGCGAATTTGCATCGTCTCGAGGAGTAGGCGCCTCCGCGCTGGACGAAGCCCCCGGTTTCTGGCATAATATGCGCGTCGGGCGTGTAGCTCAGCTGGGAGAGCGCATCCTTCGCAAGGATGAGGTCGCAGGTTCAATCCCTGTCACGTCCACCAGATTTGAAGGCCCCCGCGCGGGGGCCTTTTTTTATTTGCCCGCCGCCTCGCGCTTGAGCTTCTCCTTGATCTTGCGGAGCTCCTTCTTATAGAGCATGCGCGCCTTGGAGTGCTCCTCGTTGGTCTCGGAGAACAGGTGGCCGCCCGTGGTGTCGGCGACGAAGTACAGGGCGGAGGTCTTGGCGGGGTTGAGGACGCCCCTGAACGACTCGAGGCCCGGCGAGCAGATGGGCCCGGGAGGCAGGCCGCGGCGGATGTAGGTGTTGTACGCGGACGGCGTCTGCAGGTCGGAGCGGGTGAGGCCCTTCTTCCAGTACCCCAGGTTGAGCGCGTACTGCACCGTCGGGTCGGCCTGCAGGGGCATCCGCTTCTTGAGGCGGTTGAGGTACACGGCCGCGATGATCGGGCGCTCGGCCTTGAGCACGGCCTCGCGCTCGACGATGGACGCCAAGGTCAGCGCGTCCTCGAAGGAGAGCTCCGGCCGCGGAGCCGCCGCCGCCCAGGCGTCGCCGATCTGCCTGCGGAACTCGGCCTCCATCGCGGAGGCGGCCTTCTCGGCGCCGTAGCCGGGGGGGAACTGGTAGGTGGAGGGGAAGAGCTTTCCCTCGAGCTTGCGCTCGGCGACGACCTTCAGGAACTCGCCGGCGTCGGCGATCCCGGCCTTCTCCAGGCGCTCGGCGATCTGGCTCGCCATGAAGCCCTCGGGGATGGTGATCTTCATGTCGTCGGTGAGCCCGAGGGTGAGCTTGCGCGCGACGACCGTCGGCCACTCCCGCTCCCGCAGGGTGTACGAGCCGGGCTTCAGATGGCGGTCGAAGCCCGTGACCTTGAGGATGACGCGGAAGACGAACACCGACTGGACGACGCCCTTGGCCCCCAGGAGCTCCGCGGTCTTCCGGGCGCCGAGGCCCCCGGGGATGTCCACGCGGACCGGCGCCCCCGGCCGCACGGCCCACGCGCCCGCCAGGAGGAGGGCGAGCGCCGCGGCGCATGCGAGCAGGGCTTTGCGGCTCACGCGGCTTTCTTCTCCGTGCGCCGGAGCGCGGCGCGCACGCGGGCCAGGAGCTCGGGCGCCCGGAACGGCTTGACGACGAAGTCGTCCACGCCGAAGTGCAGGGCCTCGAGCTCCTCGTCGGCGGTCTGCTTGACCGTCAGCATGAGCACGGGAATGTCCTTGAGGGACGGCTCGGCGCGCATCGCGCGGCAGAACTGCTCGCCGTCCATGCGCGGCATCATCCAGTCCACCAGGACGATGTCCGCGGGCTTCTCCTTGATCAGCCGCAGCCCCTCCTCGCCGTCCTTGGCGAGGCGGACGTCCATCCCGCCGCCGCGCAGGACCTCCTGGATGATGATGCGGTAGTCTTCCTCGTCGTCGATGACCAGAACCGATGTCGCCATGATGTTTGCTCCTCCCGCGGCTACGCCGCGACCTTCAGCGAAAAACTGATGCGAGTGCCCTGCCCCGGCGCCGACTTCACCTCGATCTTGCCGCCGTGCTGATCGACGATCGATTTCACGATGTACAGGCCGAGGCCCGTCCCTTTATGGCCCGTCACGCCCTCCGAGATGTTCCGTCCCTGCGTGAACGGCTGGAACAAACGGTCCCGGTCCGCGGCGTCCATGCCGCGCCCGGTGTCGCCGACCGTCACCTCGATCCAGCGCGAGCCGCCGTCGCGGAACTGCTCGCCGGAGACCCAGACCTGCCCGCCCGCGGCGGTGAACTTCAGCCCGTTGGCGATGAGGTTCACGAGGACCTGGCGCACGCGGTCGGCGTCGCCGATGACGGAGGGCAGCGCGGTCAGGCGGTTGGAGATCGTGACGCCCTGCTGCAGCGCCTTCGCCTCGAAGAACTGGCAGACCTCGTTGGCCACGAGCGGCAGCTCCATGGGCCGCAGCACGCATTCCATCTTGCCCTTCTCGATCTTGGCCACGTCGAGCAGGTCGTTGATGAAGCCCGACAGGCGGTGGACGTTGACTTGGATGCGCTCGAGGAACTCCTTCGACTGGGCGAAGCCCTCGGGCGTCCCGGCGGAGATCTTCTCCCGGATGAGCTGGAGGAAGCTCTCGATGGCGCCGAGGGGGGAGCGCAGCTCGTGGGTCACGGAGGAAACGAAGTTCCGCTTGATCGAGTCGAACTCCTCGAGGCGTCCCGACATGGCGTTGAACACCCGCACGAGGCCGCCGAGCTCGTCGTCGGACTCCCAGGCGAGCCTGCCGCCGAGCTTGCCGGCGCCGATCTCGCCGGCCAGACGGCTCAGCTCGACGATCGGCCGGGTCAGGCTGCGGGCGATCAGGAAGGAGACCGCGAGCCCCAGGAGGCTGGCGACGGCCCAGACCAGCAGGATGATCTTCGCCAGGCGCTGGTTGGCCTCCAGGAACGGGGCCCACAGGACGCCTTCGTCGAGCTGCAGGCTCACCTCGACGGTCCTCTCGGGATCGGAGGGGTCCGCGACGGTGAAGCGCGAGGGACGCGTCCGCGCGCCGAAGGCCACCGCACCGACCGTCGCGTACCGCTCCCGCCCCTTCGCCTTCCAACGTATCTGCGCCTGGGCGATCGCGGGGTACTGGGCCTGGAGGAACTTCAGGTAGCTCAGCAGCGCCACGTCGTCCTTCTGGATCAGGGAGTCCGCCGCGGCCCTCTCCACGCTCACCGCGATCGTCGCCGCCAGGGCGCGAAGGTCCCGCTCCTGGTACTGGTTGCGCACCGCCAGCACGCCCCAGCCGAGCAAGGCCGTGGAGACGACCTGGAGCAGGAACGTGCTGACGACGAGCCTCGCGCGGATGGTCACTTCTTGCCGCCTCCCGAGATGATCTCGGACTGCACGCGGTCGAGGGCGCGCCGCGCCGAGGTGTTGTTCGGCTCGGACTCGATGATGCGCCGGAAGGCCGCGGCGGCCTCGGTGAGCTTGCCCTGCGCGTAGAAGTCCACGCCGGTCTCGTATAGCCGCTCGATCTCGACCGGGGTCAGGCCGGTCTGCTTCGGCTCCGGGGCCTTCGTCGCCGGGGCCGCCTCGCGCCTGCCGCGCTCGATGAGGGCCTGGAGCGCGTCGACGTAGTTCTTGATCTGCTTGCGCGAGTCGGAGTCGGTCTCGAGCTTGTACGCCGAGCGCAGGGCCTTGAGGGCCTCCGCGTTGCGCTTGAGCGCGTAGTGCGCCGCGCCCAGGCGCTTGTAGGCGAGCGCGTTGGCCGGGTCGAGCTCAAGCACCTGGTCCGCCAGCTTCACGACGCGCTCGAAGTCGCGCTCGCGGAGCGCGACCTCCATCAGGGCCATCGTGCCGCCGACGACCTTCTCGGCGCCCATCGTCGGGGCCTGGCCCGCCTCGACGACCGCCGGGCCCTCGCGGACCACGCCGGTCTTCGCCTCGACGGCCTTCGCGAGGCGCTCGATGCGCTCGTCGGTCGGGCTGAGGCTGCCCGCGTAGGCGAGCTTGCGCAGCGACGCCTTGGCGTCGCCCGCCACGAAGTCGAGCGCGCCCTCGTAGATGGCCGCCTGCGCCGCGTCGGTCTGGAAGTCCTTGAGGACGGGGAACACCTCGGCGACGGTGGTCATGCGCTCGAGGCTCTGCTGCAGGCGCGGGTCCTTCGGCTTGAGCGACACCGCCTGGCCGAGCTTGTCGGCGGACTCGGCGTAGCGGCCGGCCGTCGCGTCGAGCTTCGCCTGGCGGAGGAACTCGTCGATCGCCGTGCGCTTGTACAGCGCCAGGTCCTCGAGCTGGTAGCGGAAGTCGGGGGTGCCGACCGCAGCGAGGTCACGCAGGTTCTCGAGGATGGCCTCGGAGAAAGCGGCCTCCGCCTGCTTCGCCCGCCCGAAGCGCAAAGTGAGGCCGAGGCGGTGGGAGCCGGAGGTCGCGGTCAGGCCGCCGATCGGCAGGGCGAAGCCGTAGTCGAACTGCATGCGGCTGATCTTGTAGGAAAGCCCGAAGCCCATCTGGCGGAAGTCCCGGCTGCCGGTGGACAGCGAGCCGCGCACGCCGAACGAGCCGTGCAGCAAGGTCGGCAGCCACTTCTCGGCCGCGACCGCGACGATCTTGTCGGTCGTGCCGTCCGGGGCGCTCTGCAGGCGCACGTCGCCGGTCAAGGTCGAGAACGGCGTCTTGTAGGCGCCGCCGAGCTTCACGTTGCGGCCGAGCTTGTCGGACTCCGCGAAGCCGACGTTCGGCTCCATCAGGTGCTGGATCATCAGGCCGACGGTCCAGCGGGACTTGACGCGCCACAGGAAGCCCAGGTCCGCGTCGAGGTTGCCCTTCGACGCGCCCTGGAGCACGGGGTCGGCCGTGCCCGTGGCGACGCCCGTGTTGGAGATGCCGTTGGCGGCCTCTCCCGTGCCGCCGACGGAGCGGTTGAGGTACTTCAGCGTGCCGCCGAGGTAGTACTTGTTCGGCGAGGTCCGCGCGAAGAGGCCACGGCTGTAGGACGCCATCAGCTGGCTCTCGCGGTACAGGCCGCCCACCGTGAAGTAGTTCCAGCCCGCGCCGAAGGTCCCGCGCCGGCCGCCCTCGAGGGGATGGGCGTAGGCGATGAACGAGTTCGACGGGTTCGAGCCGTCCGAGAGCCCGGTCAGGAGCTTGGAGTAGGTCGTCCCGAGCTCGGGGCGGTCCAGCGTGCCGAGACCGGCGGGGTTGTAGTACACGGAGTAGGCGTCGTCGGCGACGGCCGTGTAGGCATGGCCGAGCCCCGACACGCGCGCTCCGACGCCCACGTCTTCGTAGGCGGCCATTGCGACCCTAGGGTAGCAAGCCGGGAGGACGAGGGTCAACGCGACGATGAGCCGGCTGTTCATGTTTTTCATGGCTTACCTCACCACCAGGAAGGTGCCCGCGTAGGTCTTGCCCTCGGATTCGATCCGGTACACGTAGAGGCCGCTGCGCACGGCGCCCTCCGACGTCCGTCCGTTCCACCACGCGTGCTGCGGGAGCGTCCCGCCCGCGCAGCCCGCCAGCGGCGCGCGCACGTGGCTCATCGACGCGACCTCCGCGCCGAGGAGGGTGTAGATCCGTCCGCTGACGCCGGAGTCGGAGAAGTTGTCGTAGCAGACGAAGAAGCGGTCGTTGATCGAGTCCCCGTTCGGCGTGACCACCCGGGTGAGGGGGCCGAAGAACCGGAACCCGCCCGACTGAGCGTGGATTTGAACGGCCGAGAGGAGAGCCAGCAGGCCCGCCGCCAGCGCCGTCATGATCGTCTTCTTCGAGTTCATATCGCTTCTCCTGTCAATGGACGTCAACGCGCCACCACCACGGTTCCCGTGTAGGTCTTCCCGTCGCCCTCGATCTTGTACACGTACACGCCGCTCGTCGCGGAGCGGCCGTTCATCTTGCCGTCCCAGACCACGGTGTTGGGAACGAGGCCCGGCGCCATGTCCGCCACGAAGGCGCCCGTCATGTCGTAGATCCGCCCGCGCGCGACGACGCCGCGGGGGCCCGGGTCGTAGGTGAAGATGATGAGGTCGTTGAGCCCGTCGCCGTTGGGGGTGACGACGCGGCCGGACACGTTCGAGAGGTCGAACACCGCGCCGTCGGCGCGGAACAGCGAGCGGATCTGGTAGAGGCCCAGGTTGGGGGACTCGACCGTCACGGTCTGGCTGTTGGCGTCGACATTGCCGTACATCTTCTTAAACTCGCTGCCGTTGTACCAGTACATTCCGACGTTCTTCGGGGAGACCGAGGCGGGCGCGGCGCCGGCGCCGGACGCGGCGACCGAGAGCCCGGTGACCGGGGCCGTCGTCGGGACGACGACGCCGCCGTCGGTGTCGAAGTGCAAAGTGACGCGCGCGGGCTTGGGCAAGGTGAAGCCCTTGATCTCGGTCGCGCCGTTCAAGAAGGCCGTCCACTTCGCGGACTGGAAGACGGGACCGCCCGCGTCCTCCGGGCGGCGGGCCGCCATGATGCGGATGTCGCCGCCGAGGCCGTTGGTCGCGGCGTTGAGGATCAGGGAGTTCGCGGCGTCGAGCGTCAGCATGCTTCCCGAGGAGTCGACGGTGAAGAGGCGCTGGCCCAGCGACGAGACGGTCAGAGTGTTCGTCGAGATGCCCTGCGTGTTGTAGGACTTGATGTGGTAGTAGTAGCCGAGGCCTCCCGTGCCGTTGACGAGGCTGGTCGTGATGTAGGGGAGGCTCGAGACGTGCACGAACTCGAGGGCGAGGGCGTCGGTCGAGCGGAAGACGCTGTAGCCGATCAGCTCGTCGGCGTCCCACGTTCCCGTGCTGAAGAACGGCGACCCGTCCCCGAAGCGGGTGACCGGCGACCACGCCAGCGTCACGTCGGCCGGCGTGGCGGACACCGTCACGCCGAGCGGCTCCATCGGCAGGATCGTGTAGGGCATCGCGGCGGCGGTCGAGGACGCGACGGACTCGTTGCCGCGCAGGTCGCGGGCGACGAGGCGGTAGTAGTCGGTCACCTTCGCCGCGAGCGGGGCGTCGACGTAGCCCGTGCCGGTCGTGGTCGTCACGGCGACGAACGCGACGAGGTCGGTCGAGCGCTCCAGGCGGTAATAGGCGAAGTCGAGGCCCTTGCCGGCCGCGGACAGATCGGCCCAGGCGAGCGTCGCGCTGCGGTTGCCCGCGGCGGCCGTCAGGCCCGAGGGCGTCGACGGCGCCAGACTGCGAGGCATGACGGCGGCCTGGAACGTCCCGGTGGACTTCATGTCGATCTCCGAGACCTGGCCGGTGGCGTCGATCGACCTGACCGCGAAGTACCAGGTCGCCGCGGGGAACAGGCCGCCGATCACGCGGGACTCGATCGCGCCGGGCGCCAGCGCCGGGCCGAACGCCGCCGAGGACGCGGCCGCGGTCCAGGTCGTCGTGCTGCCCAGCGACGCGGCGGAGAACGTCGCGAAGCGGACCTCGTAAGACGCGATCGCGATCAGGTTCGTGTTCAGAGGCGCGGTCCAAACGAGCGCGACGTCTCCCTCGGCGGTCCCGGGCAGGGCCGTCAGGTCCGTGACGGCGTCGGGGGGATTGGGAACGTACAGGGGCACCGCTCTCGCGTCGAGGTTGCGGCCCTCCGAGGGAACGCGCAGCCACGCGCCCGTCAGCGTCGGCGTCGAGCCGTCCACCAGGCGGATCGCGAAGTAGTGCGTGACGAACGGCAGCAGGCCGGTCGCGGAGACGTTCATGGCCCCGCCGCCGCCGCCATAGGCCGGGATCGCGACGGTCGAGATCGCCTGCAGGTCCTGCGCGGCGGCGTAGTCCGTGGCCCCGTTGATGAAGCCCAAGGTCGAGACCTTGATCTGATAGGACACGGGCGCGGTCACCGACGAGACGTAGGGCTCGGTCCACGACAGAGTGACCCCGGTCGCCAGCGGGCCCGAGGCCCCGGCGAGGTCCGTCACCGGCGCCAGACCGCGGGCCCGGACCTCCGTCTGCGCCCCGGAGCTGAGGACGTCGAGCGCGCCCGTCCCCGTGTTGTTCGTCGCCTCCACGCCGAAGTAGTAGCGGACGCCGGGACCGAGGGTCAGCACGGCGCTCACGTCGGAGCCGGGAGCGCCGGGGGCGGCGAGCACGGTCGAGCTCGACAGCGCCGCCGCGCGCCACGCCGCGGTGCTGCCGCCGACCGAGGCGACCGAGAAGGTCGCGTGGAAGACGCGGTAGGAAGCCAGGATCGGCGGGGTCGGGGCGGTCCAGGAGAGCGACACCTCCCCGTCTCCGGGGCCGGCGAGGCCGGTCAGGTTCGTGACCGGAACGGGAGGCAAGCCGCTCGCCAGGGCGAAGTTGAGCGGGTTCAGGCCCGCGGCGACGTTGCGCACCCAGACGCCGGCGAACGAGCCCGCGTCGCGCTCGCGCACGGCGAAGGCGTAGCCGATGCCCGGCGTGAGGCCCGTGACCGTCATCGACGCCAGGCCGCCCCACGGCCCGGGGGCCGGCGGCGGCGACGGGGAGAGCGCGGAGAGGGGGGCGGCCGCGTCGAACTCGGCGTTGCTCGAGATCTGGCCCATGGAGGAGATCCTCACGTCGTAATACGCGGGGTCGATCTGGCCGTTGCGGCGCGGGTGCGTCCACGACAGGGTGATCAGGCCGACGTCGGTGCCTCCGGTGGTCACGGCGGTCAGGTTGGAGACGCCGTCGATGCCCTTGACCGGCACGACGGCCTGATCGACCAGGCTCTTGAGGTTCGAGTCCGACTCCGAGAGATTCGACGAATCGTCGGTGCTCTTGATGCCGAAGTAGTACGTCACGCCGGGCGACAGGCTCATCAGCAATGCCTGCGGATTGCCCGGCGGAAGCGGCGCGGGAGCGCCGGCCACCGGCGTCGACAGCGCGAACCACGCCGTCGTGTCGTTGCCCAAGTCCGCGACGCTCAGCGTCGAGGAATGGATGGTGTAGGACACCACGGGCACGGCCTTGGGACCCACCCCGAAGCTCTCGTCCGGCGCGGTCCATTGCAGCAGGGCCTGGCCTTCCGCTCCCGCCGTCCCGGCGAGGTCCGAGACGGGATGGGGCGGGTAGATGTCCGTCGGAGTCGCGCGCACCTCGAATTGCGAGGAGTCGTTGGCCGGGACCGTGTCCGCGCGGGAGGGCGTGGGGGCGGCCAGGAGGACGGCAAGCAGCCCCGCGCCGGCTGACGACAGCCGGAGCCAGGCGCTCATCCTCCCGAGCGCGACACCCATCGCGGACTTCCGCGGTGTTCGGTGCATCTACGTCCTGTGCGTCTCCATGGTCATTTTTTCATCCTTACTCGATCTGCACGTAGACCCGGTTCGACATGTTCACCACCGTCCCGATCGGCAGCGCGAGCTGGACCAGGAACGCCACCTTCTTGCCCTTCAGGCTCTCCGGTACGTCGAGCATCAGCTTGATGTCCTTGAGGCTCTCCGCGTCGACCGTCACCGTGTCGGGCACGAACTTGGCCCAGCTGACGTCCTCGGGCGTCTCGTAGCCCTCGGGCTTGCTGCCGGACCACGGAACCGCCTTGACCGTGAGGACGAGCTCCTTGTCGTCGCGGTTGGTCAGCTTCAGCGACTTCTTCTCCTGCTTCTTGACGTCGTAGCTCCCGGCCTTCGCCTGCAGGACGTACAGCGCCGACGGCCACAGCTCGTAGTTGAGCTCCACCATCTGCTTCTGTCGCTCCTCCTCGGCCAGGGTCTCCGGACCCTTTCCGATCGAGAAGCGGACGTTGCTCTTGACCCCGGCGGCCATGAAGCCCGTGTTCATCGTGTGGGCCCATATGACGCCGTGGAAATGCCGGCCGATGTACTTCGGGTCGTCGGGCACCTTGATGGTCAGGTCGCTGAACGCCGGCTCGCCCGGCCCCAGGATCGCGCGGCTCGGGCTGAGCTGCAGCCAGCCCGGGTCCGGGATGGCCTCGTACGGCGCGACCATCTCCTTGGGCTCCGGAGGCACGACCTCCAGCACGACCTCCACGGGCGAGTCGCCGCGGTTCTTCACCGTGTACGGGATGCCCTTGAGCTCGCGCAGGTTGTAGCTCCTGCCCGGCTTGAGGTTCTCCAGCACGACGTTGATGAACTGCGAGGACAAGCCCACCTTCGCGCGTCCCGCCGCGGCCAGGCACAGCAGCATGGCCGCCGCCCCGAGCGCCGTCTTCGTCGTCTTCATGTTCATGCGTTCTCTCTCCTGATCCGTTTTAGAGTCCCATTCCGGTCACGGCCGTCACGGTCACCGTGAACGCCGCCTGCTCGTCCGTCGACGTCGTCGAGGGCGTGCGCGAGCGCAGCCACAGCTTGAACGTGTCCGACGCCGAGCGCCCGTCCACGTCCTGGTACTCCGAGTGCGCCGT
>JACPFR010000060.1 GCA_016182905.1 Elusimicrobiota bacterium | reverse complement strand
GGCGCGGCGGGAGCGGGGGCCGCGGGCGCGGGCGGCGGCACGTAGACGGGAGGCTTGCCCTCGCCCTCGAGCGGCTTCGCGCGCAGGATCATCAGCTCCTGGAGCGAGGAGGCGTCGGCGGCGGGCGCGACCTCGACGGACTGGAAGGTGAGGAAGGGATCGCGGGGGTTGACGCGCGCGACGCGGCCGATGAGCACGTCCGGAGGGAAGGTCGCGCTCGTCGGCGAGGTATAGACCGAGTCGCCCTCCGAGAGCCGGGCCTCGGCGTTGAGATAGTTCATGCGCAGGCGGGGCCCGTCCTGGCCCTGCACGAGCCCCTCGAGGGTCCCGGAGGACAGGTAGGCGGCGGCGGCGGAGAGCTCGTCGGTGAGGAGCAGGACCGTCGACATGTTCGGGCGCACGTCGACGACCCGTCCCACGGCGACGAGGCGGCCGTCGCGCGGACCGAGCACGGGGTCGTTGAGGGAGACGCCGCGATCGGAGCCGGCGTCGACGACGAGGCTGCGGTACCAGTGGATCGGGTCGCGCTCCATGACGTGCACCCAGGCGGGGAAGCGCCCCACGGGAGCCTTCAGCACGAGCGCGCGGCGCAGGCGCTCGTTCTCGAGGGCGAGGGCGGAGACGGTGGTCGAGAGCCACTCCCCGCGCCGCAGCTCGGCGCGCAGGCTCTCGTTCTCGATGTCGGCCCGGAGGAGCTGGCCGACCCGCGCGGGCAGGCCGGAGATGCGCTGATAGCCCGCCTCGCCCTGATAGGCGAGCGGGTCGAGCAGATACCCCGCCCCGGCCTTGACGGAACGCACCGGCGTCGACAAGGGCAGGGACAGAAGCAGCAGCGAGAGCGCCGATAAGGCGCCCAGGACGAAGTTGGCGATACGCGTTTCGCGTTGCATGTGACCGGACCCTAGGCTAGAGCCTAGGCCCGGAGTTGCACGTCACGATGGACGGTGTCTGGGACGACCGCTCTTACGAGCGGTCTCGATAGGACGTGACGAAGTCCGGGCGCCGATCGTCGATATGATCGAGCTCCTCGAGGAACTTCCCCGTCCCGAGCGCAACGCAGCTCAAGGGGTCCGCGGCACGATGCACGGGCAGCTCGGTCTCCTGCCGGATGAGGTCGGGTAGACCTCTCAGCAAGGATCCGCCGCCCGCGAGCATGATTCCGCGGTCCACCAAATCCGCAGCCAATTCCGCCGGAGTCTCCTCCAGCGTGTTCTTGATCACGTCGAGGATGAGCTGCACCGGCTCCATGAGCGACTGGCGCACCTCTTCCGACGTGATCAAAACCGTCTTCGGCAAGCCGGTGGCCTGATCCCGGCCCTTCACTTCCATGGTCTTCTCTTCCTTCAGCGGGAAGACCGATCCGATCTGGATCTTGACCTCTTCGGCGGTCGTCTCGCCGATCAGGAGGTTGTACTTGCGTCTGAAATGCATGATGACGGCTTCGTCCATCTCGTCGCCGGCGATGTCCAACGACTTTGACACCACCAAGCCGCCAAGAGAAATCACGGCCGCCTCGGTCGTGCCGCCGCCGATGTCGACGATGAAGTTGCCGTGGGGCTCCGAAATCGGCAGATCGGCGCCGATCGCGGCGGCCATGGGCTCCTCGATGAGATAAACGCGGCGGGCGCCGGCCTGCTCGGCCGACTCCTGCACGGCGCGACGCTCGACTTCCGTGATGCCCGACGGGATCCCGATCACGACGCGGGGGTGCAGAAGAGAACGCCGGTTGTGCACCTTGCGGATGAAGTACTTGATCATCTCCTGCGTCACTTCGAAATCGGCGATGACGCCGTTGCGAAGCGGGCGGACCGCGATGATCGACGCGGGCGTGCGGCCGAGCATGCGCTTGGCCTCCGCGCCGATGGCGAGCACGCGGCGCGTCTCGCGGTCGATGGCGACCACCGAGGGCTCCCGCAGCACGATTCCCTGACCCTTGACGTAGACGAGGGTGTTGGCCGTGCCCAGGTCGATGCCCATGTCGTTCGAGAACAGGCTGAAGAGGAAATCGAGCATTATTTATCTTACCTTTTTCGCGACCGCGCAACAGGACTCGCACCGGCGCGAGTCGACTGCTTCCGGAAACAGTCCCGACCCGTCATGCCGCGTCTTTTCTTGCGTCAGGACACGAGCATGATCAGTCCGAGCTTGGCGTTGTCGCCGATGCGCGGAGCGATCTTGAGGATGCGGGTGTAGCCGCCGGGGCGCTGGGCGTACCGGGGAGCCAGGACTTCGAACAGCTTCTTGTAGACGACCTTGTCCTGGATCTGGCGGCGCACCATGAAGTGCTCGCCCTTCTTCGCGTTGGTGATCAGCTTCTCGGCGTACGGCCGGAGCTCCTTCGCCTTCGCGATGGTGGTTTCGATGCGCTCGTGCTTGAACAGGCTCGTGGCCATGTTCCGCAGCAGCGCGCGGCGATGCGCGCTGGTGATGCCGAGCTGACGACGACCGAGTGCTTTAGACGCCATAAATCCTATCTCCTAGAATCAAACTGATGTAAGGCTGTTTATAAAAGAAAGGGGGCAGCTCGGCTTTACCCGAGCTGTCCCACCTGCATGCCGAGAGACAGACCCATGTCCTTGAGCCGGTCCTTGATCTCGTCGAGGGACTTCTTGCCGAAGTTCTTGACGGCCAGGAGCTCCTCGTCGCGCTTGCCCACGAGCTCGCCGATCGTGCGGATGCGGGCGACCTTCAGGCAGTTGGACGCGCGGCTGGACAGCTCGATCATCTCGATCGGCTGGTTGAGGATCTCGCGCAGCTTCGGGTCGAGGCCGGCGAGGGACACGACGCCCTCGGAGGCCGAGCCGTCGGACAGGCCGCCGGCGGCCGCCTCGGCCGCCTGCTCTTCCTCGGGGATGAAGATGTTGAGGGACTCGCGCAGGAGCTTCGACGACTGGATCAAGGCCTCGGCGGGGTTCAGCGACCCATCGGTCCAAATTTCAAGAATCAGGCGGTCGTAGTCGGTCACCTGGCCGACGCGGGCGTTCTCGACGTCGTAGTGCACCTTGACGACGGGAGAGAACAGCGCGTCGACGGGCAGGAAGCCCGCGGCCCACTGGTTCTGCTGGCGGAGCTCCTCGGCCGGGACGTAGCCGCGGCCCTTGGAGACCTCGATCTCCATGTCGATCTTGCCGCCCGCCTCGAGGTGCGCGATCACGAGGTCCTTGTTGACGACCTCGACGTTCGCGTTGCCCTGGATATCTTTCGCCGTGACGACGCCTTCTTTAGAAACGGAGAGATAGACCGTTTCGGGGCCGTTGGAGAAGAGCTTCACGCGCAGCTTCTTGAGGTTCAGCAGGATGTTCATCACATCCTCCTTCACGCCCGGAAGAGCCTGATACTCGTGCGTCGCCTTCTCGATGCGCACGGCCGTGACGGCCGCGCCCTCGAGCGACGACAGCAGCACGCGGCGGAGCGCGTTGCCGACCGTGTGCCCGTAGCCGCGCTCGTACGGCTCGGCGACGAACTTCGCGTAGCTGTCCGACATCGACTTCTCGTCGACGGACAGCTTCTGCGGCAGGATCAGTTCTTTGTAAGCCATATTCTCTTATTCTCCGGTTTAAAACTAAGTTGAGGCCGTTTCTTAAGGAACGTATTATTCACGCGTTAGCGTGAATAATACTCGATGATCAACTGGTCGTTGATCGGGAAGCTGGTCTCGCCGCGCTCGGGAATGCGGAGGACTTTCGCCGACAGGGCCGTCTCATCGAACTCGAGGAAGGCGGGGCGGTTGCTGAGCTTCTTGGCCGTCTCGAGGCTCAGCTTGACGCCGACGTTCTCCTTCATCTTGACGTTGACGGACACCACGCTGCCGGTCTTCACCGGGAACGAGGGGATGTCGACGACCTTGCCGCCGATCTTGACGTGCCCGTGCAGGACGAGCTGGCGCGCCGTCTTGATCGAGGTGGCCACGCCCATGCGGCGCACGATGTTGTCCAGGCGCAGCTCCAGGCCGCGCAGCAGCGCGTCTCCGGAGGCCTCGCGGGCCGCGGAAGCGTTGCCGACCGCGCGCTCGAACGGGCGCTCGTTCATCTGGATCATGCGGCGGAGCTTCTGCTTCTCGCGCAGGCGGATCGAGAAGGCGGAAGGCTTGCCGCGCTGAGGCTTCGCCATGCCGGGGATGCCGGGGCGCTTCTCGAGCACGCACTTCGTGTAGCACTTGTCGCCCTTGAGGAACAGCTTCTGCTGCTCGCGGCGGCACAACTTGCAGACGGCGTCGGTATAACGGGCCATAAAACTAGACTCTCCTCGCTTTGGGCGGGCGGCAGCCGTTGTGCGGCATCGGCGTGACGTCCTTAAGGCTGATGACCATCAGTCCGGCGGAACCGAGCGACCGAACCGCGGTCTCGCGACCCGGGCCGGGCCCCTTGATGAACACGGCGACCTGCTTGACGCCGAGCTGGACGGCCCGGTCGGCGACCTTCTTCGCCGTCACGCCGGCCGCGAAGGGCGTGCCCTTCTTCGTGCCGCGGAAGCCCGAGCCGCCGGCGGTGGCCCAGATGAGCACGTCGCCGCGGTCGTCGGTGAGCGACACGATGGTGTTGTTGAAGGAGCACTGGATGTGGACCTTCGCGAAGGTCAAAGACTTCCAGGCTTTCTTGCGGGGTGCCGCGGAAGGCGCTGCCTTCGGCGCGGCGGGAGTCGTTTTTTCGTCGGCCATAATTTACTTTCTCCTGAATCCTTAAGCCTTGCCGGTGGGCGAAGCGGCCTTGCCCACGCCGACCGTCTTGCGGCGGCCGCGGCGGGTGCGCGCGTTCGTCTTCGTGCGCTGTCCGCGGCACGGCAGGTTGCGGCGATGGCGGTGGCCGCGGAACGAGCCGATCTCGGTCAGGCGCGCCATGTTCGCGAGGGTCTCGCGGCGCAGTTCGCCTTCGACCTTGAAATCCTTGAGCAGGAGGTTGTTGATGAGCACGACCTGCTCCTCGGTGAGGTCCTTGACCCGGGTGTCGGGCTTGACCATGCCGTTGAGCTTCGCGATCACCACCTTCGCGCGGGTCTCGCCCACGCCATAAAGGTACTGAAGCGCCACGTCGATACGCTTATTCTTGGGAAGATCGACTCCCGCTACACGCGCCATTCTTTTCTCCGTTCTCTCTTTGTTCTTCGTGTCTTTGCGTCTTTTTGGTAAAGCTGTTAGCCCTGCCGCTGCTTGTGCTTCGGGTTCGAGCACAGTACGCGGACGACGCCGTTGCGCTTGACGATCTTGCACTTCTGGCAAATGGGTTTGACGCTCGCTCTGACTTTCATGGCTTACTCCCGGTAGGTGATGCGTCCCCGCGTGAGGTCGTAAGGGGACAGTTCGATGCGGACCTTGTCTCCGGGCAGGATCTTGATGTAGTGCATGCGCATCTTGCCGGAGATGTGGGCCAAAACGACCTTGCTGGGAGCGATCTCGACGCGGAACATCGCGTTCGGGAGCGCTTCCAAAATGCGGCCTTCGACTTCGATCTTCTCTTCTTTCGTCATGTTAAATCGTGGGCAAGGTCAGGATCTCGAAGCCCGCGTCGGTGACCGCGACCGTGTGCTCGAAATGAGCCGACAGCTTGCCGTCCTTGGTGACCGCGGTCCAGCCGTCGCCGAGGGTGGTGACCTCGGGGCCGCCCATGTTCACCATCGGCTCGATGGCGATCGTCATGCCGGTCTTGAGGCGTCCGCCGGTGCCGGCCTTGCCGTAGTTCGGGACGGGCGGCTCCTCGTGGAGCGCGCGGCCGATGCCGTGGCCGACGAACTCGCGGACCAAGGTGTAGCCGTTGGCTTGCGCGTGGGACTGGATCGCGAAGCCGACGTCGCCGATGCGGCTGCCGTTCTTGACGGCGGCCATGCCGCGCTCGAGGCACTCGCGCGTCACGTCCATGAGGCGCTGGGCCTCGGGAGAGATCTTGCCGATGGCGACGGTGATCGCGGAGTCGCCGTACCAGCCGTCGATGACGGCGCCGAAATCGAGACCGACGATGTCGGCCTCCTTGAGGACGCGCTTGTCCGACGGGATCCCGTGGACGATCTCCGAGTTGATGGACACGCAGATCACGCCGGGGAAGCCGTGATAGTTGAGGAAGGCGGGCTTGGCGCCGCGCTTCTTGAGCTCCTCGCGGCAGAACGCGTCGATCTCGCCGGTGGTCATGCCGGGCTTGACGAGGCCCTTGAGCAGGACGAGGATGTCGGCGACGACGCCGCCGGCCTGGCGCATGATCGCCAGCTCCTCGCGGGTCTTCACCTCGACGGCCTTGTTCATCAGCATGGTCACCGAGACGCCTTCGCCGAATCGATCACGGCCGACAGCGTGGCCTCGACCATCTCCGGGGACTTGGACGCGTCCACTTCCTCGAACGCGGCCTCGGACTTGTAGTACGCGACGAGCGGGTGCGTCAGGTCCTCGAACACCATCAGGCGCTTGACCGCCGTGGCCTCGGAGTCGTCCTCGCGCTGGACGACGGCGGCGCCGCACTTGTCGCAGACGCCGTCCGCCTTCGGCGGGCGGCTCAACGCGTTGTACACCTCGCCGCAGCTGGAGCACGTGCGGCGCGACGCCATGCGCTTGATCGCCTCTTCCTTCGGCAAGGTGAGGAAGACCACCAGGTCGACGGAGGCGCCGACGCCCTTGAGCATCTCGGCCAGCCCCTGCGCCTGCTCGATCGTGCGCGGGAAGCCGTCGAGGAGATAGTTCCCGCCGGTCTCGATCTTGCCGGCGACCATCTCGATGACGATCGAATCGGGGACGAGCTTGCCGTTCTTCAGGTAGTCCTGCGCCTTGATGCCGATCGCGGTCTTCTGCGCGATCTCGGCGCGGAAGATGTCGCCGGTGGCGAGGTGCTGGAAGCCGTAGCGGTCCGCCAGGCGCTTGGACTGGGTCCCTTTGCCGGAGCCGGGCGAGCCGAGCAGGATCACGATCACTGGGAGACTCCCGAGCCGACGTTGAACCAGCGCCCCTGGATGCGGCCCTTCTTGAGGAAGCCCTCGTAGTGGCGCATGATCAGGTGCGCCTCGAGCTGGCCCATCGTGTCGAGCGCGACGCCGACGGCGATCAGCAGCGAGGTGCCGCCGAAGAAGAAGGGGACGCTGAACTCGCGCTTCATGATGTCGGGCATGACCGCGATCACGGCCACGAAGAGAGCGCCGCCGAGGGTGATGCGCTCGAGGATCCACTCGATGTGCTTGGCGGTGGGCTCGCCGGGACGGATGCCCGGGATGAAGCCGCCGGACTTTTTCATATTTTCCGCCAAGTCGACCGGGTTGATCGAGACCGAGTTGTAGAAGTAGCAGAAGAAGATGATGAGGCCGGCGTACACCGCGTCGTAGACGTAGTTGCCGCCCTGGAAGAAGCGCATCACGCCCTCGGCCGAGGAGGCGTTGGGCATGAAGGTCGCGATCGTCACGGGCACCGACAGCAGGGACAGCGCGAAGATGACCGCGATGACGCCGCTCTGGTCGACCTTGAGCGGCAGGTAGCTCTGCGAGCCGCCGTACATCTTGCGGCCGACCATGCGCTTGGCGTACTGGACGGGGATCTTGCGCTGCGCGGTCTCCACCCAGACGACCGCGACGATGACCGCCGCCAGCGCGGCGACGATCCCGATGGCGGAGAAGAGGTTGATCTCCTCGAGGCGGACGAGCTCGAAGAGGCTGTAGCCGGCGGCCGGGATGCTCTCGACGATGCCGGTGAAGATCAGCAGGGAGACGCCGTTGCCGATGCCCTGCTCGGTGATCTGCTCTCCGAGCCACATGACGAAGATCGTGCCGGCGGTCATCGTGAGCACGGTCACGCAGTAGAACATCCAGGTCGGGTCGACGACCGTGGGCATCCCGCCCGGGGCCTGCATCTTCGTGATCGCGATCGTCAGGCCGAAGGACTGGAACACGGCGAGGAAGAGGGTCAGGTAGCGGGTGTAGCTGTTGAGCTTGCGCCGGCCCAGCTCGCCGTCCTTGGCCAGGCGGTCGAGGAAGGGCAGGACGTGCGCGCCCTGCAGCAGGCTCATGATGATCGAGGCGTTGATGTAAGGGACCACGCCCATCGAGAAGATCGAGAAGCGCCCGAGGGCGCCGCCCGAGAACGTGTTGAGGAAGCCGAGCAGGCTGCTCTGCTGGGCGTCGAAGATCGCGCGGATGGCGTCGCCGTTGACGCCCGGGATCGGGATGGACGCCCCGATGCGGAATACCGCGATCGCGCCGAGGGTGAACAGCACCCGCTTGCGCAGTTCCGGGATCTCGAAGATGTCGCCGAGTCCGCGCATCGCTTAGGCCTTCACAGCCTTGACGACCTCGGCCTTGCCGCCGGCCTTCTCGATCTTTTCCTTGGCGCTGGCGGAGAAGCCGTGGGCGCTGACCTTGATGGCGCGCTTGAGCTCGCCGTCGGCGAGGATCTTGACGGGCTTGCGGCCCTTGATGAGGTTGTGGATGCGCAGATCCTCGAGCGTGATCTCGGCCTTGTTCTTGAACACGCGCTCGAGAGTGCCGAGGTCGATCACCTGGTAGACGACCTTGAACAGGCCGTTGGTGAAGCCGCGCTTGGGGATCCGGCGGATCAGGGGCGTCTGGCCGCCCTCGAAGCCGACGAGCTTGCCGTCGCCCGAGCGGGAGCGCTGGCCCTTCTGGCCGCGCGTCGCGGTCTGGCCGGTGCCGGAGCCTTCGCCCATGCCGAGACGGATCGGGCGGCGGCGCGAGCCGGGGACGGGCTCTAAGTTAGACAGAGAGATCGTCTGCGTCTGCGTCTCAACGGGGGCGACGGGAGTTTTCGCTTTGGCCACTTTATTTTCCACGGAGCTTGATGATGTCTTCCTTCGTGCGAAGGAGCTTGAGGGCCTCGAACGTCGCGCCGACCATGTTGAAGGCGTTCGACGAGCCGAGGCTCTTGGTGAGGATGTTCTTGACGCCGGCGGCCTCGAGGACCGCGCGCACGCCGCCGCCGGCGATGACGCCGGTACCGGGGGTCGCGGGCTTCATCCAGACCTTGGCGGAGCCGAACTTCGCGACGATCTCGTGCGGGATCGTGCCTTCCGGCACGATCGGGAAGCTGATGAGGGCCTTTCTAGCGTGCGCGTTGCCCTTCAGGATGGCGGCCTGGACGTCCTTGGCCTTGCCCATGCCGTAGCCGACCTTGCCGGCCGCGTCGCCGACGACGACGAGCGCGGAGAACGAGAAGCGCTTGCCGCCCTTGACGACCTTGGCCACGCGGTTGATCGTGACGACGGTCTCCTTGAAGCCGCCCTCTTCGCGGGGGTTGTCGCGGCGCGGACCGCGGCGCGGGCCGCGGCGATCGCCGCCCTGACCTCCACGGTCTCCGCGCTCGGGGCGTTCCGTCGCCGCGGGCACGATGGGCTGGGTGGGAACCGTCGTCGTCGTCTCAGTAGCCATTACAAAGTCTCCAGTTTATTAAAGCCTAAAACTCAAGTCCGCCGGCGCGAGCCGCGTCAGCCAACGCCTTGACGCGCCCGTGGTACACGTACTGGCCGCGGTCGAACATGACCTTCGTGACGCCGGCCTTCTTGGCCTTCGCCGCGATGCTCTCGCCGACCTTCTTCGCCGCGTCGACGCTCTTGTGGGACTTCAGCGTCGTGCGCAGGTCCTTGTCGAGCGACGAGGCGAACGCGAGCGTGACGCCCTTGTTGTCGTCGATGACCTGCGCGTAGATGTACTTGAGGCTGCGGTGCACGCTCAAGCGCGGGCGGTCGCCGCGGTGCTCGAACAGGCGCTTGCGCGTCGCCGTCTTCCGGAATTCGGCCCGAACCCATTTATTCTTCATTTACTTCTTGCCTCCCGCCCCGGCGCTCGCGCCGGCCGCGGTCTTGCCCGCCTTCTTGCGGACGTATTCGCCCTGATAGCGGATGCCGGTGCCCTTATAGGGCTCGGGCTTGCGCAGCTCGCGGATGTCCGCGGCCGTGGCGCCGACCGCGTCCTTGTTGATGCCGGACACGGTGAGCAAGGTCTTCTTCGCGTCGACGGTGAGCGTCACGCCCTTGGGCGCCTCGAACACGACGGGGTGCGACTTGCCGATCGCGAGCGTGAGCTTCTGGCCCGCGACCTCGGCGCGGAAGCCGAGGCCGTGGATCTCGAGGATCTTCGAGTAGCCGACCGACACGCCCTGAACGAGGTTGTTCAGGCGGGCGCGGGTCATGCCCCAGATCGCGGAGGCGTCGCGGGCGACGGAGATGTCGGCGGACAGGATGACGGCTCCGTCCTTGACCTCGGCCTTGACGTAGGGGTGAAGAGCTTCCTTGAGCTCCCCCTTGGGCCCCTTGGCGGTGACGACGTTGCCGTCCAGCTTGAGCTGGACTCCGCTGGGGATGACGACGGGCTGCTTTCCAATTCGGGACATGTTAGATCACCACACCTGGCAGAGAATCTCGCCGCCGGCCTTCTTTTCCTTCGCCATCGCGTCGGTCATGACGCCCTGGGACGTGGACACGATCGTGACGGAGAAGCCGCCGCGCGAGTGAGGGATGTCGTCGTGCGGGCGATAGATGCGCAGGCCGGGCTTCGACACGCGCTTGATGCCGCGGATGACGGCTTCCTTCGTCGGGGAGTACTTCAGGAACACGCGGATGGTGCCCTGCTTGTTGGTCCCGTTGTACAGGGTCTTGAAGTTGGCGATGAAGCCCTCTTCCTTCAAGACGCGGACGACCTCCATCTTCAGCTTCGACATGGGGACGTCGACGCGGTCCTTCTGTCGGACGTTGGCGTTGCGGATGCGAGTCAGCAAGTCGGCGATAGGATCCATGATTAGTTCACCAGGAGGACTTTTTGATGCCCGGGAGTAGGCCCTGATGGGCCATCTTCCGGAAGCACATGCGGCACAGGCCGAAGTCGCGGTAGAACGCGCGAGGACGGCCGCAGATCTGGCAGCGGTTGCGATGACGAGTCGAGAACTTGGGCGCCTTGGTCATCTTCGCGCGCCATGCAGTGGTGGCCATATCAGTTGTTCCCCTTCTTGGCCGCTTGCTCGGCCGTCTTGAACGGCATGCCGAGATCCTTGAGGAGATCCAGGCTCAGGTCGTCCTTGCCGCCGCCGATCACGAACGAGATGTTCATGCCGCGCTGCTGCGGGACGCGCTCGGCCTTGATCTCAGGGAAGATCAGCTGTTCTTTCAGGCCGAGGTTGAAGTTGCCGGAGCCGTCGAAGCCCTTGGGCTCGAGGCCGCGGAAGTCGCGGATGCGGGGGATGGAGACCGCGATGAGGCGGTCCAGGAACTCCCACATGCGGTCGCCGCGCAAAGTGACGCGCACGCCAATCGGCATGCCCTGGCGCAGCTTGAAGTTGGAGATCGACTTCGTGGCCTTGCGGACCTGCGGCCACTGGCCGGTGATCAGCGCCAGCTCCTCGCGCGCGTTGTCCAGCATCTGGACGTTGTCGCGGGCTTCGGAGACGCCGACGTTGAGGACGATCTTGCGCAGGCTCGGGACCTCATGCGGGTTCTTGAGGCCGTGCTTCTCCATGAAGGAGGGGATCACGTTCTCGCGGTAGTGGGTCTTGAGGCGCGGGACCGGGTGCTCGGTCTCGCGGCCGTCCTGGTTCAGCTCGAACGCGGGGCCGGCCTTGGAGGCGGCCTGCTTCTCGAGTCCCGCTTTCTTGGCGGCTTGGGCGGCCTTGTGGGCCGCCGCTTTCGCCTTTTCGTCTGTCGTTTTCTCAGCCATGGTTCCTTACCTGAATATTAGGCGATCGTCTCGCCGGACTTCGCGATGCGCGACTTGTCGCCGTTGGCGGCGGTCTTGATGCGCACGCGGGTGGGCTTGTTGGTCTTCGGGTCGAGGAGCATGACGTTGCTCATCGACAGAGGAGCCTCGATCTTGGTGATGCCGCCGGGGTCCGTCTGCGTCGGCTTCTTGTGCTTCGTCACCATGTTGACCTTGGAGACGAGCACGCGGGTCGGGGTGAACGCGTCGCCGGCGATGAGCTCGAGCACCTCTCCGGTCTTGCCCTTCTCCTTGCCGGAGATCACGACGACCTTGTCCTTCTTCTTGATCTTGAACTTCATGACTACACGACCTCCGGGGCCCAATTATAGGGGAGACTCATTACACGACCTCGGGAGCCAAGGAAACGATCTTCAGGAACTCCTTGTCGCGCAGCTCGCGCGCCACGGGCCCGAACACGCGGGTCCCCTTCGGCTCGTTCTTGTCGTCGATCAGGCACGCGGCGTTGTCGTCGAAGGAGACGTGGGAGCCGTCGGCGCGGCGCAGGTTGCGCTTGACGCGCACCACGACGGCCTTGACGACGGTGCCCTTCTTGATCGCGCCGTTCGGGAGAGCGTCCACGACGGAGCAGACGATGATGTCTCCCAAGGACGCGTAGCGGCGGTAGGAGCCGCCCATCACGTGGAAGCACTGCAGGCGGCGGGCGCCGGAGTTGTCGGCGACGTTGACCATCGTGCGAAGCTGGATCATTTGGCGTTGGCCTCCGCCAGGCCCTTCGGCGCGGCCTTCACGATGCGCACGATGCGCCAGCGCTTGAGCTTGGACATCGGGCGCGTGCTGGCGATCTCAACGACGTCTCCCTCGCGGGCCTCGTTGTTCTCGTCGTGCGCGTGGAACTTCTTGGACTTCTTCATGATCTTCTCGTAGAAGGGGTGCCGGACGGAACGGGACACGCGGACGGTGCGGGTCTTGTTCATCTTGTCGGACACGACGACTCCTTCGAGCGTCTTGCGGCTGCCGCGGTCGAGATCAAGCTCGGCGGCGACGGGAGCGGCGGCGGTCTTCGTCACTTCGCGGCCTCCTTACGGGACATTTGCGTCTTGAGGCGCGCGATCTCGCGGCGGAGATGGCGCAGCTCCATGGGGTTCTTGAGCGGGGCGACGTTGTGCTGGAACTCGAGCTTGGCGCGCTTCTCGAGCGCGTTGCGGAGCTCGTTCCTGAGCTCGCTCGGGTTCTTCACCGCGGTCGCGGCGGATTCCTTCTTAGTCGTCTTCTTGTCGGCCATATGTTTAGATGTGCTCGCGGGCGACGAACTTCGTGAGGATGGGCAGCTTGTAGGAGGCCATCTTGAGGGCCTTCTTGGCCTCGTCGCTGGTCAAGCCGCCGACTTCGAACAGGATGCGGCCCGGGCGAACGACCGCGGCCCAATGATCGGGAGCGCCCTTGCCCTTGCCCATGCGGGTCTCGGCGGGGTGCTTCGTGATCGCCTTGTCCGGGAAGATGCGGACCCAGAGCTTGCCGCCCTTCTTGAGGTGGCGGGAGATCGTGACGCGGGAGGACTCGATCTGGCGGGCCGTGACCCACTTGGGCTCGAGCGCCTTCAGGCCGAACTCGCCGAACGCGAGGCTGACGCCGCGCTTCGCCGGTCCCTTGATGCGGGGATGAGAGTGGGGCTTGCGGTACTTGACGCGCTTGGGCATCAGCATGTCAGCGTCCCCCTTCCGGAGCCGGCGCCGGCGCGGGCTGCTCGCCGGATTCGATGGACATCGCGGCCGCGACGAGCGCCGCCTCTTTCTTGGCCATCATCTGCAGCTCCTTCAGCGACTTCACGAAGTGCTGCTTCTTGAAGATCCAGACCTTCACGCCGATGAGGCCGGCGTGCGTCATGGCCTCCGCGGTGCCGTAGTCGACGTCCGCGGCGAAGGTGTGCAGGGGCACGCGGCCCTCGCGCTGCCACTCGCGGCGCGAGATCTCGGCGCCGTTGACGCGGCCGGAGATCATGACCTTGATGCCGAGGGCTCCGGACTGGATCGTGCGCTCCATCGCGCGGCGCATGGCGCGGCGATGGGCGATGCGCTTCTCGAGCTGGACCGCGATCGAGTCCGCGACGAGGCGGCTGTCGAGCTCGGGATCCTTGATCTCCATGACGTTGACGTAGGTCTTGCGAGAGGTCATGGCCTCCACGTTCTTCCTCAAAGCCTCGATGTCGGCGCCCTTCTTGCCGATCACGACGCCGGGGCGGGCCGTGTGGATGTTGACGCGCAGGTACGAGCCCGCGCGCTCGATGCCGACCCAGCTGACCGCGGCCATGCGGAAGGCCTTGCGGACCAGGTTGCGAATCTTGAAGTCCTCGCCGATGAGGGCGGGGGCGTCCTTCGTGGAGAACCACTTGGACTGCCAGTCGTGAATGTAGCCGAGGCGGAGCGCGTTCGGATGGATCTTATTGCCCATGGTGTCTTACTTCCCTTTGCCGGCGACGCGCTCATCGCTGACGATGACGGTCAAGTGGCAGACTTTTCGCTTGAAGGTATAGGAGCGGCCCTGCGGAGCGGGCAGCATGCGCTTCATGTTTCCCATCGGGCCCATCGTGGACCAGCAGGACTTGATGTAGACCTTTTCGGGGTTGATCTGGTGGCCGTTCTTGGCGGCCAGGTTGACGAGGTTCGCCGCGGCGGAGCGGACGGCCTTGGAGACCATCGTCGAGCAGATGCGGGGCATCATCGGGAGGATCCGCTCGGCCTCGAGCACCGACTTGCCGCGGATCTCCTTGAGGACCTGGCCGACCTTGCGCGTCCCGTAGCGCTGAAACCGAGAGTGAGCAGTAGCTTCCATGTTATTTCTCTTTTATCCCTTTGACCTTAGGTCTTGGCGTCCGCGTCCTTGTGCGTCCCGCCGTGGTTCTTGAAGAAGCGGGTGAACGAGAACTCGCCGAGCTTGTGGCCGACCATCTGCTCGTTGACGTAGACGGGCAGGAACTTGCGGCCGTTGTGCACGGAGAACGTGTGGCCGACGAACTCGGGCGTGATCGTGCAGCGGCGCGCCCAGGTCTTGATCGGCTTCTTCTCGCCGGCGTTGTTCTGCTTCTGGACCTTCTTCAGCAGGCTCGCTTCGACGTACGGTCCCTTCTTAGTAGATCGGCTCATAATCCCTCTTTACGCGTGCTGCGCCGAGCGGCGCCGGTCGGAGACGATCATCCAGCCCCAGACCTTCTTCTTGTTGCGCGTCTTGAAGCCCTTCGAGAGCTGGTTCCAAGGAGAGCGCGGGTGATTGTTGCCCTTCGACTTGCCGCGGCCGCCACCGAGCGGGTGGTCGGTCGCGTTCATCGCGCCGCCGCGGACGGTGGGGCGGATGCCGAGGTGGCGGTTGCGGCCGGCCTTGCCGAGCGTGATCGTGTTGTGCTCGAAGTTGCCGACCTGGCCGATCGTCGCGTAGCAGGTGTCGGGGACCATGCGGACCTCGCCCGACGGCATCTTGATCTGCGCGTAGCCGCCGTCCTTCGCCATCAGCTGAGCCTGGGTGCCGGCCGAGCGCATCATCTGCGCGCCCTTGCCGGGGTTGAGCTCGAGGCAGTGGATGAAGGTACCTTCGGGGATCTTGCCGACGGGGAGCGCGTTGCCGATCTTGATCTCGGCGTCCGGGCCGCTCATGATGCTGTCGCCGACCTTCATGCCGGCGGGCTGCACGATGTAGCGCTTCTCGCCGTCGGCGTAGTTGACGAGGCAGATGCGGGCCGAGCGGTTCGGGTCGTACTCGATCGAGACGACCTTGCCGGGGACGCCGGCCTTGTCGTAGCGCTTGAAGTCGATCGCGCGGAACGCGCGCTTGTGGCCGCCGCCCTGGTGGCGGACCATGATCATGCCGGTGTTGTTGCGGCCGCCGGTGCGCTTGAGCTGGGAGACGAGGCTCTTCTCGGGCACGTTGGTGGTGATGTCCGAGTAGTCCTGGGAGGTCATCCCGCGGCGGGAAGGCGTGTACGGCTTGTAGGATTTGATGGCCATGGTGTTTTCTCTTAGGCGGCGGGGGTGGCGAAGTCGATCTTCTGGCCCTTCGTGACGGTCACGATGGCCTTCTTCCAGTCGGGGCGCATGCCGCCGCCGCGTCCGAACCGGCGGAACTTGCCGGGGACGACCTGCGTGCGGATCTTCTCGACGGTGACCTTGAACATCGTCTCGACGGCGCGCTTGATGTCGGTCTTCGTCGCGTCGGGAGCGGCCTCGAACAGGTACTGGTTGTACTTCTCCTGGTTGCCCGTGCCGCGCTCGGTGAGGAGGGGCCGGACCAGGATTTCGTGGAGAGCTTTATCGGACATCGTCGTGTTCCTCAGTTCCAGCGCGCGCCGAGCTTCTCGAGCGCGGGCTGCGTGATCACGAGCTTCTTGCAGTAAAGAACCTCGTAAGCGTTGATGTCGGCCGCGAGACGGACGGCGACGGTGGGGATGTTGCGGCTCGCGAGCGCCAGGGCGGCATTCGGAGCGTCCAGAACGATCAAGGTCTTCCCTTCGCAGCCGATCTTGGCGAGGGCCGCGGCCAGGAGCTTCGTCTTGGGCTCCTTGATCGTCAGCTCCTTGACGCAGACGAGGCCGCCGTCCTGCGCGCGGGCCGAGAGGGCCTGGGCGAGAGCGAGCCGCGCCTTCTGGCGAGGGTAGTCGAGGCGAGCTCCGCGGCCCATGCGCGGGCCGTGGATGATCGCGCCGTGGCGCCACAGACCGGAGCGGATTGAGCCCGAGCGGGCGCGGCCGGTCCCCTTCTGCTTCCACGGCTTGCGGCCGCCGCCGGACACCGTCGTGCGGCTCTTGGTGTTCGAGGTCCACGCGCGCTGGTTGGCGAGGTAGATGGTGACGAACTCGTGGAGGAAGCGGCGCTCCGGCTTGTGGCCGAAGATCTCTTCCTTGAGGGAGACCGTGCCGGTCTCTTTGCCGTTGACGTCGATGACTTTAGCGTCCATGATGATCCCTTACTTCTTGGCGCCGGGCTTGACGGCGGCCTTGATGATGTTGCCCATCTTGTCCTTCTTGATCGTGGACTTGACGGTGTCGATGCGGACCTTCTTGTTCTTGACGGTCTCGAAGATCGTGACGAGACCGCCGCGGGGGCCGGGGACGGCGCCCGCGACGTAGATCAGGTTCTTCTCGGCGTCCACATCGACGACTTCGATCTTGATGGTCGAAGTGACGACGTTGCCCATGTGGCCCGCCATGCGCTGGCCGGGCATGACGCGTCCGAGCGAGCGGCGGGAGGCGAGGGAGCCCGGGGAGCGCTGCTTGTCCGACGCGCCGTGCGAGGCGGGAAGGCCGCGGAAATTATGGCGCTTCATGACGCCGGCGAACCCCTTGCCCTTCGTCACGCCCTGGACGTCGACGTAGTCGTTGGTCTTGAAGATCTCGCAGGTGACGGTCTGACCGGCCTCGAGGCCCGCGAGGTTCGCGTCGCGGATCTCGCGCACGTACTTCTGCGCGGGGACGCCGGCCGCCTTGAACTGGCCGAGCTCGGCCGAGTTGCGGGACTTGTCCTTGATCGTGCCGAAGCCGAGCTGCACCGCGGCGTAGCCGTCCTTGGAGTCCGCGGTCTTGACCCGGAGAACGGGGCAGGGCCCCGCCTTGATGATGGTCACGCCGTAAAGGTTCTGGTCCTTGGGGTGGAAGATCTGCGTCATGCCGATCTTCTCGCCCAGGATGGCGCGGAACGTCGCGGGAGCCTTCTTGACCCCGTCGTTCGCCGCCGTCGCTTCAGTCGTCTGCTGCTCGCTCATAATTTTTTACCCTAAAAAATGACAAAAGACGTCCCTACAGCTGGAACCACCCAAGGGGACGGTACCGCTTCAGCTCCGTGTGACTAGAGCTTGATTTCGACGTCGACGCCGGCAGGCAGATCGAGCTTCATCAGCTCGTCCACCGTCTTGGAAGTCGTCGAGTTCAGCTCGATGAGGCGCTTATGGATGCGCATCTCGAACTGCTCGCGCGACTTTTTGTCGACGTGCGGAGACCGCAGCACGGTGTACTTCTTGATGTGCGTCGGCAACAAGATGGGGCCGGAAACGACAGCTCCCGTTCGCTGGGCCGTCTCGACTATCTTTCCGACGCTGGCGTCGAGGACGCGGTGGTCGTAAGCGCGAAGGCGGATGCGGATTCTCTGCTGCGGATTGTTGGTCTCGGCCATATTATACCTTATTCCTGGGCTATTTTAACGGGTTATTTACGCGACGATGTCGGCGACGACGCCGGCACCCACGGTATGGCCGCCTTCGCGAACGGCGAAACGCAGACCCTTCTCCATCGCGATCGGGGCGATCAGCTCGCACTCGATGTCGATGTTGTCTCCCGGCATGACCATCTCGACGCCG